>NZ_CP015781.1 GCF_001945665.1 Borreliella mayonii
TTTTAAATTTTTCTATTGGATAGATTTTATACAAAGAAGGTAATAATGTATAAACAGCAATATTTTATTTCTGGCAAAGTACAAGGTGTTGGTTTTAGATTTTTCACAGAGCAAATAGCAAATAATATGAAACTAAAAGGATTTGTAAAAAATCTAAACGATGGGAGGGTAGAAGTTGTAGCTTTTTTTAATACTAAAGAACAAATGAAAAAATTTGAAAAATTATTAAAAAATGGGAATAAGTATTCAAACATTGAAAACATTGAAAAAATAATTTTAGATGAACATTATCCTTTTCAATTTAATAACTTTAAAATTTATTATTAGAGCTTATCTTTCTTTTAACAAGCACCTTAACCTTTTTATTCTTTGGTTTTTTAATATTGTTAACACCAGAATTGTTGCTTTTAGAGCAAGGCACAGTAGCTCTAAAAAAATGCTCTACTTTAAATTTCAAAAACTCTAAAGACTTTCTGTTTCTA
Source organism: Borreliella mayonii (assembly GCF_001945665.1). Lineage (NCBI taxonomy): Bacteria > Pseudomonadati > Spirochaetota > Spirochaetia > Spirochaetales > Borreliaceae > Borreliella > Borreliella mayonii. The sequence continues at coordinate 483 of NZ_CP015781.1, forward strand.
CAAAAAATATTCAAATTGCCATCAGAAAATTTAATATCAAGACCACAATTACAACTTGTTTTTAAAAAACTACACGAAATAAAACTACCATTTGAACCATTCCTATTAAAAAGGATAAAATATTTTTTGCCTCTTTTAGAATCTTTAAAATAAATTTTAAGCCAATCTCCTGATGGCTTAACTGAGGTTAACTTATCATAAAGATAAGAAATATAAATCGTTCTATTTTCATTAGATTTTAAAATTTTTTTAAAAAAATAGCTAAGACCTATTTTCATATCAATTATATAATATCTTATTAATAAGATATTTCCTAATATTCCATAAATGTATTTATAATGCCTAAAATTTTAAAAACCAAAAACTATAGCTTATAATTAAAAATTATTGATAAGTATTCTGTAAGTTTTATATAGTTATAATTGTATCCATATGTAGCTTTAAAAGCTTTGCGAATTTTAACATTCAATCCCCTAACCATTGCTAAAATTTCTAAATTATCCTTCAACATCAAATTTTTAATTACAATCAATGTTTTAATATAATTATCATCAAATATATGATGTTCTTTTATCAAACTTTCTAAACGATCCATTGTAAGAGTAGAATAAGTAGCTTTACGTCTAACATATGTATAAATTCTTTGATTAAGCAATGTTAATAGGTTGTTATCTGCCTTATCATCTAAATTATCTAAAACATACCGATTATAATGAAAGGCTGTTGTTATATCGTTTGGTTCGTGTCCTAAAACTTTTGTTATCCAATAATTCATTTCCATATTTTTGGGAGCAAATGCAAGATAAGAAAATTTACAATAAATAGCTCTGCAAAAATATACAGATTCTTCAGGAGCAAAAATATTATTAAAAATTTGACGAAACAATCTATTGTAACTGTATGTAAGATTTGAAGAGATTAGCTCTTTAGCAAGATTCTCTGTTTGTTCCATATAGCGTATTTCTTTTATAGAATTAATTATTAATTCAGGATCTGCAAAAACTGGAAAAACAACTTCATTAATAATATTATTTTCTCGCTTTTTTGCAATAAATTCCATACGAATATGATTTTTATCTGCGATATAAAATTGAGAAAGTTTCATTACTTCAACAGGACGACGACCTATTGCCATTAAAACTCCATAAAATTTCAACCTAATATCTCGGTTTTGATTTAATAAAAGCTTAATTATTTCAATATAGGTATTTAAATTAATTTTAACAAATATCTGTTCTTTTCTATAACTATTAATTTTTTCAATCTTATATTTATGTGCATAATCATTTAACCATTTTGGAGTTACAAACAAATCTATAAAATATTGGAAATAAGGTTTCTCATTATTCATTTGATTTAAAAATATCAACTCTTCTATTTTTTTCCGGTCCTTAATTCTTATATTTTTTAATTCTTTTATTTTTCTTGATTTCCAAAAAAATAAAAAAGTATTATCTTTTCTAATCCTTTCAATCACTGAAAGATTAATATATTCTTTAATTATTTTACGAGTTTTTGAAAGATTTAATATTATTGAACGATTTGTAAATTTATCTTTTCTAAAAAGAATGGCTTTGTGATTCTCTGCAAGAATTTTTATTTTTTCTTTCAATTTTAAATACGAAAGCTCATTATTAAGATATTTTTTATATAGAATTTCTAATTCTTTTCTAAATATTTCAAAATCATTTTTTATCTTCACTTTTGGGGGCATATTAATTCAATTATACCAAGTTTAAAATCTTTAGCTAAGTAAAAAATTTCTGATTTTCAAAAAACATACTTATATATTAAATTTAATTATACAATATTGTACTACAGCATAATAAACAAAAAAAATATTCGTTCGATTCACACAGGTCAATCTTTTTGTTAATTTAAAGCACAAAACAACAAAATTCAAATTTTAAATAAATTCTTTTATTTCCTAAAAAAGAGCTATTTATAAATAGCTCTCTGATATTTTTATCACAAATTTTGTAATAGCAATTCCAAAAAAATTTCCTTATTCTTTTTCCTGCAAAAGCAGAGACTTATCATATGCTTTGATAAAGGGCAAATACATAAATACCGAAATAATCAATAATAATAAAACCAGAACAAACGATTTAATATCAAGTCCTGTAGAAAAAAAAGCCGCAATAGGAGCAGGAGTTGTCCATGGAACTAGAGTTCTAACCTTTTCAATAATTCCAAAATTAGTAAGAGTATATGCAACAATTATATTAAATATAGGAATAAATAAAAAAGGAATACCCAGTATAGGATTTAAAACTATTGGTGCCCCAAACATAATAGGTTCATTAATATTAAAAAGACCGGGCGCAAATGAAAGTCTGCCCATGGCCTTCAGATGTTGAGATTTGCCAAGCATCATAGCAATAGCAAGCCCTAAAGTTGCACCAGCACCACCAATATAAACAAACGAATCAAGAAATCCTCCCGCTAAAATATGAGGAAGTGGAAGATTGTCAGAAAGAGCCCTAATATTAGAATCAAGATTTGACAAAATTATAGGATTAAGAATAGCAATAATAACGTTGGTACCATGAAGACCACAAAACCACAATATATGAACAATAAAAGAAATTGTTAAAGTCCCAACTAAAGTATCGCTAATTTGCAAAACAGGCCTAAACATATTCATAATTATTTCAGGGAAAAGACTTCCTACCGAACTTTGAATAGCAATATTAACACTTTGAGCTATAATTGAAAGTACAATAACGGGAACTAAAGCTTCAAAAGATTTTAAAACAGCAGGCGGAACAGACTCTGGAAGCTTAATTGCCATATTTCTTTGAACTAAAAATTTATAAACTTCAACAGAAAAAATAGCAGCAATAATAGCCGTAAATACTCCTTGAGCACTAAAATATCTTGCATCAATTACAGGAAACCATGAATTAGGCTGAATTCCCCATTTAGCAGCATCTCCACCGTAAGGTATCCAATCTGATTGTCCAGCTAAAATTAAAAATGTATAAAGAGATAAGAATCCCCCTGTAATCCCACTAAGTTTATAATGATTAGATAAGTTATAACCAATACCAAAAACAACAAATATGGACATAATACCCATACTTACATAAAATGGCTGAACAAGATTACCTTTATATTTGGCCATTAAATCAACATACCACTGTTGATATAACAATGTTGCAGAATCTGTAAGGGGTAAATTAACTAAAAGTAAAATAAAAGAACCAACTATTAAAAAGGGCATAGAAAAAGTAAAGCCATCTCTTAAAGCAATTAAATATCTATTAGAACCAATTTTACTAGCAACAGGAACTAAAGTCGTTTCAATAAAATCTTGAAAACTCATGAAAACCATCCTCCAATAAAAACTAATTAAAAGTTATAATTAACAACTTATAATATTAATTATAATATATTATAATTAATATTAATTATAATAAAATCCTTATAATAGATATATATAATAAAATTATTTATTTTAAATAAATCTTATAATATAATAATTATAAGATTTATTAAATAATATTAATTATTTATTTATAAATAAAAGGAGAATATTTTATACATGAATAAAAAAATATATAACATAGAAGAATTAATAGATAAAATAAGCATGCCTGTTGTAGCTTACTCTGGTGAGGCTAAAAGCTTTCTAAGAGAAGCCTTGGAATATGCTAAAAATAAAGAATATGACAAAGCAGAGCTTTCTATACAAGAAAGTAAAAAATCTATTGCAAAGGCTCATGAAGCACACAGGGAAATAATACATCAATCAGTCACTAATCCAAACTCTGTTAAAACGCCTTTTATTTTAATTCATGCCGAAGATCATTTAATGTCTGCAATTTCAGAATTAAGCATTTTTGAAGAATTAATCAATGTTTACAAAATAATAAATGAAATAAAAAACTAGGAGGAAATATGAACATACTACTTGTATGTGGAGCTGGAATGTCCACAAGCATGCTGGTGCAAAGAATTGAAAAATATGCCAAAGCAAACAATATAAATGCAACAATTGAGGCCATTGCTGAAACACGACTTAGCGAAGTTGTTGACCGCTTTGATGTTGTTTTGCTTGCACCACAGTCAAGATTTAATAAAAAAAGACTTGAAGAAATAACAAAACCGAAAGGAATTCCAATCGAAATAATTAACACAATCGATTATGGAACAATGAATGGAGAAAAAGTATTACAACTTGCAATTAATGCAATTAAGAATAAAAATTCTGTTTAAGGAAGGTTAAAATGAAAGAAATTGGAATATCCATATACCCTAATGTAAGCTCTAAAAATAAAATTATCGAATATCTTGAGAAAAGTGCTCATTTTGGATTTACCCAAGTATTTACCTCTTTGCTTTATATTAACGGAAATGAATTTGACATATTTAAAGAATTGCTTAGCATTGCAATTAAGAACGGGATGAAACCTATTATTGATGTAAGTACTGAAATTTTCAAAGAATTGGAAATTGATCTTTCAAATCTTAAAAATTGTCCAAAACTGGATTTTTTCAAAAAGCTTGGTGCTTGGGCAATTAGATTGGACAATACATTCACAGGCATTGAAGAATCATTAATGACTTTTAACGACTCTGACCTTAAGATTCAACTTAATATAAGCAATATAAATAAACATATTGACACAATAATGTATTTTAAGCCTAATATAAAAAATTTACTTGGATGTCATAATTTTTATCCTCACAAATATACAGGACTTTCAAGAACTTTCTTTAAAGAAACAACAAAAATATTTAAACATTATTCAATCCCAACAGCTGCATTTATTAGCTCTAATAATGCAGAAGAATGCACACGAGGGAAAGAAAAAGAAGGTGCTCCTACACTAGAATCACACAGATTTAAAGATATAGAAACCCAGACAAAAGATCTTTTCAAAGAAGGAATAGATACAGTCCTAATTTCTAATTGTTTTCCAAATGAAACAGAACTAAAAAAAGTATCAAAAGTAAACAGAAATATTTTAGAGCTCAAAGCAGACCTAAATCCAAAAGCAACTTCAGTAGAAAAAGAAATAATACTTGAAAATTTACATTTTAATAGAGGAGATATTAATTCTTATAGAATTCGATCAACCATGCCAAGAGTATACTACAACAATAAAAAATTTCCTGTGCATTCCCTAAATGAAATCAAAAAAGGAGACATCCTAATAGACTCTTCAGAATATTTAGGTTATGCAGGAGAACTTCAAATAGCACTAAAAGATACCCCAAATAATGGCCTTGTAAACGTAGTTGGGAAAATAGTTAATGACGAAATATATCTGCTTGAAAAAATAGAACCTTGGGAAAAATTCAAAATAATAGAAAACGAATAAATAACCTTTTTATTAGGTTATTTATTGTAAAAATTTTTCAATTGCTTTAAGGACATAATAATAAATAGTAATGTAAGACTCTCTTAAATCGAAATTTTCAGAACTATCAAAAAAATATATAAATTCATTAGTAGAAGAATTAAGATCTTCAACATAATTTTTGACTTCAAAGTCCCGATTAATAGCTTTTATATCATCCAAATTAAAAATAATAGTGGCAAAATTCTGAATATTGCTATTGATACTATTTTTTAAAGTAATTTTTTTATTAAAGCTATTAATAACGTTAAATTCAGGTTCATTTGAATTTAAATTAGAAATTGTTAATTTAAATTTATGATCAAAAAAAATACCAAAATCATAGGTTAATAAGCTTGCTTTTTTAGAACTTAAAGCCAATTTCATTATAATATTATTACTAAATTTATCTAAAATAAAAAAATAAGAGTAATAACTAATATCTTTAATAGAATCAAAGTAATCCTTAGTATGAATGCCGGTTTTAAATTTGCCATTTCCTAACGGTTCATATAAACCAATCTCAATTTTTATTGCTTCATCTAAAGATCTAATAAAAATTGAAGGAACACTAATATTACATGAAAATAAAAAAACAATAAAGGTAAAAATAAAATTAAAATTTTTTTTCATCTAAAATTTCTCATGAAATATACTAAAATATATTAATATTAATGAAAAGCTTACATAAAAAGTATAACAAATTCTTTAATAATTAAAATCAAAAAGAATATAATTCTTGCACTAGAATTAAATTTATACAGTTATATAAAATCACTTAAGGAACAAAAAATGAAATACCTTAAAAACATTTCCTTATTTTTATTAATTTTAGGTTGCAAATCCATCCCAAATGGTAATTTTAATCTACATGATAAAAGTCATAAATTAGGAAAACTAAAATTTCAAGAAGACTCAATAATAAGCAGAAATTATGACAATAAAATATCTATTGTGGGAGTATATAACCCTTTAACAGAAAAAGAAAATTTTAAAGTCAATATCTACATCAAGAAAAAAGGATTACAAATAAATCCTGAAAGCATTTTAATAAATGAAGAAAAAATTAATTATTTAAAACATAAAGCAGAGCTCAAAGTAAAATCAAGCTTTAATAAAAGCATTATTAGTATTTCATTGGCTAATTCAAGAGATCTATTAACCTATATTTACGATAAAAGTTCGGGGAAATATATTAACATTGACTTTAAGGACAATTGGAATGTATCACATAGCATAAAATTTAATAAGGAATATATTTTAGCATATATAACAGATTTTGACAAAGAAATGAAAATATCTAAAAATATTTTGCAAAAACGTATTGATAATAGAAAAATTGAAATTGAAAAAACAGAGCTTAAAACAGAATATAATGAAATAGAAGATTATTACATATACAGCATGAAAATTCCAAAATTATTTGAAAAATCTAATACCGCCTCAGAAACTTACGAAACATTTGTTATAGCAAATTATTACCCATGTGAAAATTTAAATATCCTGTTTTTAAATTTAAGCTTATACTCTGATAAACTACGCTTTTTAAACTCCATTTATGATGAGAATGATAGAAAATTAAAAATTGAGCCTCCCGTGAGAACTTTAAAGAATTCAAAAACAATAAAAGAAACATTAAATATAGTATTAAGCCCACAAAAAATAATAGAGCTGACAAAAAACATTGAAAATGATATTACTTTAAAATTAAAATCCTATGGAGAAAAGGGCGAATTCACATTTGAAATATATAAACCACTTCTTTTAAAATTTTTAAAAGAAGTGGATCATTGCATAAAAAATTTGCAATCAAGCAGGCATAAATTTTAACTTTTTGAATCTTGCATACTTGATTGCAAATTCACTAATAAAACTTTACTTTTTTAAATAAATGTATTATTATTAATTTCAGTGCTTAATGCAATAAAAGATCAAACGATAGGAGCTTAAAATGTATCAAATAAAAACTAACGAGATGCCTTTCAATAAAGTAGTAGACCGAAGATTGAAAATATTTTGGGTCATTCAAAAATTAAGCGCTAACTACTTTATATCTAAAAAAAAATATTCTCTAAGAAATGTTGTATCAATGACAAATTCTATATTGGGAAAAAAAGGATTTAAAAAGGTTACTAAAAGAACAATACAAAATGACATAAAAATTTTTGAAAATTTAGGATTAATTAAAAGTCATTTTAATCCACTTGGAAAAAATAATGGAAGTTTTACTTACTACACAATAAACAAAACCCTTGAAAAATTAGCTAAAAAAATTATCAGTACAGCATATTTTATTAATAAAAAAACAAAATATGAAAAATCAAAAAACAAACAACTAAAAAAAATCAAAATAATAGAAAAATCTCAAAACTATAAAATTTCATATCAAATAACTTCACATGTATTAAGTAATAATATAAGTAAAAATTATAAGAATTCTAAGGATTCTTTTAGAAAAAAAAACATAAAAAAAACCATAAACTTCTTAGAAAAAGAAATTAAAAAAAAATCAAAAGAAATAAATCTAGAAGAAATAAAAAAAATCACAGAAAACATCACAAGTTACAAGAATTCACTATGGAACCTAAAAGATTTTATGGAAGAATTATATGAATATGAAGAAACAAAAATAATAAAATTCTTCAAAAAAACTCTAGAACAAAAGAAAAAAAAAGTATGGTTTATGGCAAAAAAACACAAAAATACGGATTTTAATGAACTAATAAAAGAATTTAAAATTAAAAATAAAATTAGAAGAAACAAAAAATATGAAAATGAAGAACAAATTAGTACATCAAATAATATAAAAAATGCTATTGTATTAATGAAAACTCTAATAAAAGAAAAAAAAGATGATAAAGAAAATCACAAAGCAAAGTCAAAAAAATCTAATGGAAAATAAAGAAACAAAAAAAAAATTTTTTAACAAAATTGAAAAATCAGAGAACAAAATTATTTATCATACTAAAATTTTTAGTATGATAAATAATTTTGAAGCAAAACCAAAAAAAGGAAAATTTTGGCTATGCCTTAGAAATGTTTTCAATAACAAAAAATACGAAAGTTTTCATTTATTTTCAGTAAAAGAAAATGACAAATTTTTAGGAATTTTTTATGGTTTTATAAACCTTCCAAAGCCATTTATTATAAGCTATTCGGAAAAAGGAACAAAAAAAACCATAAGATTAAAAAAGATATTTTATATGGAATTCAAATTCAAAAAAGGAAGTGTTTTTTGCTATTTAAGAAGCTTATATATATTTACCAAAAATAAAAATAAAAATAAAATTTTTTATAAATCTCTTTTAGAAAGAACTCTAAAAATTGAAGAAGAAATACATAAGTTTTATAGTAAGAAATATGAAAGTAACAAAGGAATATTGAATTGGATAAAAAAAACCCAAAAATAATAACAATTGCATCAATAAAAGGAGGAGTAGGGAAAAGTACAACATCATTAATGTTTACAAACATACTCTCAAAAAAAAACAAAAAAATATTATTAATAGATTTAGATCCACAAGCAAGTAGTACAAGTTTTTATATTAATATCTTAAGAAAAAAAAATATTAGTCCAAAAGATATTAATATATATAAAGTTCTTAAAAAAGAGATAGACATAGAAAATTCGATAATCAAAATAAGCAACAATACAGATTTCATAGCAAGTCACATAAACTTAAGCAAATTTAATGAAGAAAGTATTTCATTAAAAGAAAATTTGCTTAAAATTTTTTTAAGCTTTATTCAAAACAGATACGACTTTATTATAATGGATACGGCACCTACATTGGGAAGTTTGCTCAACAATAGCTTAATCATCACAAATTACTTAATTATACCCTTACCAACAGATCAGTGGGCAATTGAAAGTTTGGACCTAATAACTAGCAGATTACATGATCTTTTTAGAAAGGATTTGCCGGTATTTTACTTAATAACTAAATTTATTGAAAGACAAAATATTGACAAAGAGCTTAAAAAGTTTATTGAACATGAATATAAAGGCAAGTTTTTAGGAAGTGTTCCAAAAAGAGATAGTTTACGTAAAACTATTTTTTACAGAGAAGACTTTAATTCTAATGAGGACTATTATAAAGCTTATGAAAATATACTTGAAAATTTTCTAAGTATGCTTTCAAATTAGTTCCATATGGAACTGTTAGTTCCATATGGAACTAACAGTTCCATATGGAACTAATTTGAAAGCATACAATGGAGCAAAAATAAACTATGAAATTAAATAAAAAAATAGAAATTGTTAAAAGGGTTGAAATCAATGGAAATGAAATTAAAAAAAACAGAGAATCTAGATACTTAAAATTGAAAGAAAAACTAAAAATTTTGATAAAAGAGGAATCTTACAATAAAATTGAAACAGCCCGAATCTTAAAAGAAATTAACGACAATAAATATTACGTTATAGATAAATATAAAAGTTTTGGCAATTTTTTAAAAGATTATAATATGGCAAAAACTAGTGTTTATAGGTATATGAAACTGGCAATAGGGATTGACAGTGGTAAAATTAGTTACGAATTAATTTTAAAAAAGGGAATGTATTATGCTATACAATTTTTAGAAAGTAATGGAATTATATCTAACTCAAAAAGCATATTAAATAGGTCCTTTAAGGTAAAAATTGATGATGAAAAAAGCTTTAATTTTTATAAATCAGATACAAACTTTGTAAGTTTTTTACTAAAAGAGCTATATTTTGATAATCAAAAACTACTTACAAATATTAAAAATAAATATGACAATTTAAAAAACAAAAAATAATATTTTGAACTTATAAAGTAATACCATATTCAAAAAATGTTTCAAAAACACTTTACAAAAAAATAAAATACTATATAATAATCTATATAGATTGAGATGCAATGTCTCGCTCTTGTTGTTTGATTAGAATAATAAGTTGGCTACCTTGTGGTAGCCTTTGTCATTGTTACAAATGATTAAAGTAGAACTTATATATTGTTTATATCAATTCTATTTTACAATAAAATATTTATTTTAAACTGGAAATGAAAAACCAATAAAGATTATACAAATTAATTTGTATAATCTTTATTTTCAATTGATTCAATCATTACTAAGAAATCCAAAATTTTATATTTTTTCAGGATTAAATCTTCTAATCCAATTTTAATTTTAACTTCATTGTTCTTATAAGAGGCATCTTCTTCTTTAATCATCTTTTCCAATAAAGACTTGGATAAAACAAATGAGGAATAATTAATCCAGTTGCCAAAAAAATGGTTATTATCTCTTTTGTAGCTTATTTTTCCCTCGATTTTAGTTCCATCTGGCAGTAATAAAGGAGTTTGCTCTGTTATACTATGGTTTCTAAACCTTGTATATAAAACTATTTTAGTTGCTCCTATTTTATAATTAAAAATCCCTTTAAGTTCTGCATTTTTATTTAAACTTTGGTATATTCTAAATGTTTTTCCAAACTGATCGTGCTCAACGTTTAAGGAAGCGCAAGATATTAATAAAAAAAATACCAACAATTTTAAAAATTTTAATTGATTTTGATATAATCTCATATCCCTCTCCTTTGATAAAAAATTTACAGACTAGTGAACATAATAATATATTTTTTATTAAATCATTGCAAACAATTTTTAATAAATTAATTATTATTTCTTTATATCATTTTTTTGAAAAGATTAGATTTATAAAAGTTTGTTTTTTAAATTATTTGCTTATTTGCTGTTTTTCATTAATATTATAAGCATTTTAAAAATTCTTATAAGGCTATTTTAGGGACTAAAAAATTGTTTCCAAGACCCATAAAAGTAGAATTCTTTTATTTTTATGAATAGATTTTTCCAATTTTTATCTATTTTTCAAATATTTATTAATCTTTAAATTATTGTTTTAATGCTCCTTGGTTAATGTATTTGTTTAGCATTATTGGCAAATTGCGCTATCTTATGTAAGATAAGTTTTTAATCTCTTTAAAGGCGCTTTAAAAGCAAGAAAGTTCTTTATAAGAACTTTTATTGCCACAAAGGAAGTGTTAAATATGAAATTTAATTTAAAATTTAATTCTAATTTTTTAAAATTCAATATTAATTTTTTTTTTATTAAAAATAATAAATCTAATTTATAAATAGATAAATAATGGAATTGAAAATTATTTTTTATATGTTTAATAATTATTGGAGAGAAAGCAATAAAAAATTATAATTTTTTTAATACAAGATCAATTATTTTGTTTATTGAATGTAAAATACTGATTTTGTTTTAGAAAAATTTAATATTAAAATCACTGAAATATGCCCAGATAAAAATTGAAAATTGAAATGTATATTATATTTTATTTTAATAAAACATAAAACATAAAACATAAAACATAAAACATAAAACATAAAATATAAAACATAAAATATAAATACTTTATGTTTAGAATAATTTAAGTGTTTTTAATAATGTTAATATGAAATTATATTTAATATATAATAAAATATAGGCAAAATTTAAATTTATAAAAACTTGTAAGGATGCTTGTATGAAAATATTGATAAAGAAGTTAAAATTTGTATTATTTCTCAATTTAATTTTATTTATTTCTTGTGTTAATGAAAGTAATGGAAGTAAATTGGCTTTTAAACTAAATATTGGAAGTGAACCTGCTACTTTAGATGCTCAATTAATAAATGATACGGTCGGATCAGGAATTGTAAGTCAAATGTTTCTTGGCATTTTAGATGGAGATCCAAGGACTGGAGGATACAGGCCAGGGCTTGCTAAAAGTTGGGATATTTCTGATGAAGGAGTAGTTTATACGTTTCATTTAAGAGATAATCTTGTTTGGAGCGATGGAGTTGCCATTACTGCCGAGGGAATAAGAAAATCTTATCTTAGAATTTTAGATAAGGAAACCGGAGCATCTTATGTTAACATGATTAAGTCTGTTATAAAAAATGCAGAAGAGTATTTTGACGGTAAAGCAAATGAGTCTGATCTTGGAATTAAAGCTCTTGATGAGAAAACTTTAGAAATAACGCTAAAGACTCCAAAGCCATATTTTCTTGATATGTTAGTACATCAAACATTTGTTCCTGTACCAGTGCACGTTATTGAAAAGTATGGACAAAGGTGGACAGATCCTGAGAATATGGTTGTTAGTGGCCCTTTCAAATTAAAATCTAGAGTTTTAAATGAAAAGATTGTTCTTGAAAAGAATAATAAATATTATAACTCTAAAGATATTGTTCTTGACAGTATTATATTTTTTGTCGCAGATAATAGCATTACAGCTTATAATATGTATTTAAATGATGAACTAGATGCAATTTTTAAGAATGTTCCACCAGATTTACTTAAAGATCTTAGGCTTAGAGACGATTATTATTCAATAGGGACTAATTCAACCTCTTTTTATTCTTTAAATATTAAAGTAAAGCCTCTTGACAATGTTAAAGTTAGAAAGGCGCTGTCTCTTGCTATTGATAGAAAAACTTTAACAGAGAGCGTTCTGAATGATAGTTCTATTCCTACAAGAAGAGCAACTCCGGATTATATTGATTACTCTTATAAAAGCAATCTAAGTTTGTTTGATGCTGAAATAGCAAAGAAGCTTTTGGCGGATGCAGGATATCCTAATGGTAAAAATTTCCCTTTATTTAAGGTAAAGTATAATACAAATGATAGCCAGAAGAAAATTGCTGAATTTATTCAAAATCAGTGGAAGAAAAACTTAAATATTGATGTCCAGCTTGAGAATGAAGAATGGTCAACGTATATAAATAGCAGGGTAAATGGTAATTATGAAATAATAAGGGCAGGATGGTCAGGAGATTATGCTGATCCTATGACATTCTTAAGTATCTTTAAAACTGAAAATACATCTTTTTCATCCTATGGCTATTCAAATTCCGAATATGATCAGCTTTTAGTAAAATCAGATCATGAAAGAAATATTTTAAAAAGACAGGAAATTCTAAAAAAAGCAGAAGCAATAATAATTGAAAGAGATTTTCCAGCTGTATTTCTTAATATAACTTCTTCTAGTTATCTTTTTAGAAACGATAAGTGGAAGGGCTGGGAACCAAATATTTCAGAAAGATTTAATTTATCTGAAATAAAACCAATTAAATGATTTATTTTTTTTCTAAAAATTAATTTTTAATTGTAAATAGTTTATAGGCTAGATCTTTTGATTTGGCTATAAACAAAAATAAGAAATGAATTCTTCGATTAAGAATTCATTTCTTATTTTTAACTTAATCATTTTAGAGTTATTATATTTCAATAAAGTAAATGCTAGAAAAAGTATTTCAAGAACAGAAGACAGTATTATATTTTTCATTATTCCTCTTCTACTAAGATTTTTATTTCTTAAAAAGAAGAATGCAATGTTTTAATCCTTTAAAGATGTTATTTAATTTGATAAAGATTTTTCTATATTTATGTTATATTGAAAACATCGTGAGGATGGGATTCTTTTAATGAAGAATGGCTTATTTTTACAAACTTAGAATTGATTTTTAAATCAGATATTGTGGTTGCTCCTAAATAACCCATTCCAGACATTAAGCCACCTTTTAATTGGGTTAAAATATCTTTTAATTTTCCAGAATACGGCACCATGCCTTCAATTCCTTCAGGGACTAATTTTTTAGGCTCGTTGTTTTCTAGTTGAAAATATCTTGATTTAGAGCCTCTTTTCATAGCAGAAACAGAGCCCATTCCAACGTAAGATTTGAATTTTTCTCCATTGTGAATTATTTCTTCTGAGGGAGATTCTTTTGTGCCTGCAAAGAGATTGCCTATCATTACGCTATCAGCTCCTGCTGCGATGGCTTTAACCACATCTCCTGAAAATCTGATTCCGCCATCTGCTATAATGCAAATATTTATATTTTTACAAACTTCATAAACATCTAAGATTGCTGTTATTTGGGGAACGCCAACCCCTGCGACTATTCTTGTTGTGCATATGCTACCCGGACCTATTCCTACTTTTAAACAATCTGCCCCTGCATTGATTAAATCCAATGCGGCTTCTTTAGTTACTATGTTGCCAGCAATAAGGTCTAAATTTGGGTACTTGTTTTTAATTGTTTTTACAAGCTTTATTATTCTTGTAGAATGTCCATGGGCAGAGTCTATGACAAGTATATCTACATTTGCTTTTACAAGCTCTTCAACTCGTTCTATGGTGTCAATATCAATGGAAACAGCAGCGCCTACTTTTAGCCTACCATTCAAATCTTTGCATGCATTAGGAAAATCTTCTTTGAGTTCTGCATTTTTACATAAAACAGGCTCTTTTAGATGTTGTTTTGCTGCAAATATCTTGGTTTTTTGTTCGTTTGAATCCTTATTGGTGTTAATAGTTTTTTGGGTTTTGTATGTTTTTACCCTTTCTATTTCTTTTCTTTGAGCTTCTATTGACATATTTTTATGTATAATTCCTATTCCACCTTCTTTAGCAATGGCTATTGCCATTTGGCTTTCTGTAACAGTATCCATTGCTGAGCTTAAAAATGGTATATTTAAGGATATATTTTTTGTCAATTGTGTTTTTAAGCTAACCTCACTAGGCAATACAGATGATTTCCTGGGAATCAAAGACACATCATCAAAAGTTAAAGCTTCTTTTATTATCTTGTTTGTCATAAATTTTCCTTTTTATTGTTTTTATTATTCCCATTCTATGGTTGATGGGGGCTTTGAAGATATATCATAGCAAACCCTATTTATCCCTCTAACTTCATTTATTATTCTTGAAGAAACTTTTTTTAAAAAACTATAAGGAAGCTCAGTCCATTCTGCAGTCATGAAGTCTTCTGTATTTACACATCGAATGACAGCTGTGTATTCGTATGTCCTTTGATCTCCCATTACGCCTACAGATTTGACGGGCAGCAATACAACAAATGCTTGTCTTATTTTATAATATAAATCATTTATAAAAAGCTCCTCTGTTAGAATGTTGTCTGCTTCTTGTAAGATGTTTATCTTTTCTTGCGTTATTTCTCCAATTATTCTTATGGCCAGTCCTGGGCCTGGAAACGGGTGTCTATAAAGAGCTTCTTTTTTAATGCCTAGATTTATTCCAATTTGAATTATTTCATCTTTAAAAAATTCATTCAAAGGTTCTAAAAGTTTTAAGCTCATCTTATCTGGGAGTCCCCCTACGTTATGATGAGATTTGATTTTTGAAGAAGTACTATCTTTTGATTTAGATTCAATTACGTCAGAATAAATTGTTCCTTGAGCTAAATATTCTATATTTTGATCTTCTAGAGTAATTTTTTCAAAAACCTCTACAAATTCTTTTCCTATTATTTTTCTTTTTTCTTCAGGATCACTTATATTTTTCAAATGGTTCAAGAATTTTGCAGAGGCATCAATGTATTTTATATTTAAATTATATTGATGCTTTAGCTCTAGTATTTTTTTATCTTCATTTTTGCGCAACAACCCAGTGTTTACAAAAACGCAGATCAAATTTTCTTTTATAGCTTTTTTTATAAGTAATGCACAAACTAAAGAGTCTGTGCCACCAGAAAGCCCTAAAATAACTTTTTTGCTGCCAACTTTAAGCCTAATTTTTTTCACAATGGTTTCTATATTGCTTTCTAATGACCAATTAGTTTGAGCTTGGCAAATTTTAAAAACAAAATTTTTAAGTATTTGATCGCCAAATTCAGAATGAGTTACTTCTGGATGGAATTGCAAACCGTAGATTGTTTGAGTTTCATTTGATATGGAGGCAATGCAATTTTTTGTAAATGCTAGCTGTTTAAAATTATCGGGAATTTTTTCAATGCTATCTCCATGACTCATAATAATTTGAAATTCGTTTGGAAGTTCTGAGAATAAAAGAGATTTTTCATCTTTTATAAAGATTTCAGAGCTTCCATATTCTTGTTTAGAGTCTTTAGATACTAGGCCTCCAAATAATTTAACAATTATTTGCATTCCATAACATATGCCCAAAACAGGTATTTTTAATTTAAAAATTTCCATGTCTAAGGTAGGAGCGTCTCTTAAGTAAACAGAAGCAGGTCCCCCACTTAGTATTATTCCTGCGATGTTCATTTTTTTAATTTCTCTTACAGGGGTATGGTAAGGCATTACTTTTGTATAAACGCCAATTTCTCTAATTCTTCTTGCAATTAGTTGACTATATTGGGATCCAAAATCTAATACAAGTATTGCCCGAGCATTCATCATACAAGTCCTTAAAATAAATTAGAAGTTTTTTTATTAAATCACATTCCATTTAATTTTAGCATATTTGGCTTTGCTTATGTCGATTTTAAAATTAAATTAAGGCAAAATATTTGTAATATTTTAAATAGTTTTTCAAGTTGATTTATTGAAAAACTATTTAAAATATTGATCTTGAAAAATTATTTTTTTTATATAAAAAATTGAAAAGCAAAATTGTTGAACTAATAATTCATAAATAAAAAGGAGGCACAAAATAATGAAAAAGAATACATTAAGTGCGATATTAATGACTTTATTTTTATTTATATCTTGTAATAATTCAGGGAAAGATGGGAATGCATCAAATTCTGCTGATGAGTCTGCTAAAGGGCCTAATCTTACAGAAATAAGTAAAAAAATTACAGATTCTAATGCAGTTGTACTAGCTGTGAAAGAGGTTGAAGCTTTGGTTGCATCCATAGATGAACTTGCTAAAGCTATTGGTAAAAAAATACAGCAAAATAATGGGTTGGGGAATGAAGCAGGTAAGAATGGATCATTGCTATCAGGAATCTATACAATATCAACCGTAATAACACAAAAATTAGGTGCATTGAACAATGAAGAATTAAAGGAAAGAATCAAAGAAGCTAAGGAATGTTCCGAAGCATTTACTAAAAAACTAGAAACCAATCACACAGATCTTGGTAAACATGATGCTAGTGATGATGATGCAAAAAAAGCTATTTTAAGGACAAATGGAGATAAAACTAAGGGTGCTGAGGAGCTTGAAAAGTTATTTAAAGCAGTAGAAAGCTTGTCAACAGAAGCTAAAGGAATGCTAACTAATTCAGTTAAACAGCTTACAAGTCCTGTTGTGGCAGAAACTCCAAAAAAACCTTAATAAAGATCAATATTATAAAGATTAATTTGTTTTAAAAAAAATAACTGGAAAAATAAAGTCAATATAAGCCAAGAAAGATTTCTTGGCTTTTTGTTTTTCTATTTTCTAAAAAATTTCTTAAAATTCAATTTAGATAAGAATTAAATGATTTTAACTTTAAGTTATTCTTTGAAGAATAAAACTTATTTCAAAATCTGTTAATAAATTAAATTTAAGTATTCTAAATATAAACAAAATTGGGGAGCAATTTTTATAGATTGTAAAATTTTGATTTTTGAATGCTTTAACGGTTTTGACATTATATAAAGTTTATCAATAGATTAAATCTTTTGAAGATAAAACTCTTTTTTTCACGATTTATAATTTAATTTTTTGAAATTGCAAATCTTAAATTATTTTTATAAATAAGCAAATTAGTTAATGAATATAAATAAATTTAATAATAAAAATTAGACACAGTATTATCATTACTGGAGAGATTTTATTTTTTTTATTTTCCAATAAATTAAGGATTACATTTATTAAAACATAAAATATTATTCCAATACTTATTCCCGAAGAGATATTGTATGTTAGGGGAATTAAAAAAAATATTAAAAAACTGGAAATATTTTCTCTAATATTAGAGAAATTAATTTTTAATATTTCTTTGCACATTGAAAATCCTACATATATTAGTGCAGCAGCAGTTGCGCTAGGAGGAACAGCAGTAAATAATGGCGAAAGGAATATTGCAATAAAAAACATTATTCCCGTTACTATTGTTGTAAGTCCAGTTTTACCACCTTCTTCTATTCCTGTGCAACTTTCAATGTATGCGGTTACAGTTGAAACACCCATTATTGCTCCAACAGTAGTAGAAATGGCATCAATTAAAAATATTTTACCAACATTAGGAATTTTCCCGTTTTTGTCTAACATATTACCTTTTGCTGCCACTGCTATTAAAGTACCCAAAGTATCAAATAAATCGTTAAACAATAATACTAATACAATTGTAATAAAGCTTAAAAAATGCTTGCTTAATATGTAGGAAAAATCTAATTGATTAAATATTGGCTTAATAGACTCGAATCTTAAAATTCCGTCTGGGAAACGTATTTCAGCAGCAACTGCGCTTTCTGGATTAAAGATTGCATATACCCAGGATATGGCAGTAACTGAGCAAATTGCCCAAAGTATACTTCCTCGTACATTTAATTGTTCAAAAATTACAATAAAAAATAATCCCAAAAATGTAAATAAAACTTTCAAGTTGATAAGTGATCCGATTCCAACCAATGTAGCATCATTTTTAATAATAATTCCTCCATTGACAAAGCCAATAAAAGCAATAAAAAGCCCTATTCCAACCGTAATAGAGTATTTTAAATTTACTGGTATTGAATTTACAATGCTTTCTCTAGCTCTTGATAAAGACAGTATAATAAAGATTAGCCCTTCAACAAAAACAGCAGCTAATGCAACTTGCCAAGGAATATTCATTCCAATTACTACAGAAAATGCAAAAAATGCATTAAGGCCCATGCCTGGTGCTAGTGCAATAGGTGTATTAGTATAAAGCCCCATTAATATACTAGAAAATGCTGCTGTTAAACAAGTTGCAGTAACTAGTGCGCCAATTGGCATTCCTGCGCTAGATAATATTGCTGGATTAACAGCTATTATGTATGCCATACTTAAAAAAGTAGTAATACCCCCTATAATTTCTTTTTTATAATCAATGGTTTTATTTTTAAATTGAAATAATAATGTTTCTTTAGACTGGTTCATTACAAATTACTCCTCAAATTTTATTTTATATCAAAAATAAAACCAACGCTATTTATTAGATTCAATCTACTTTAAAATGTGGTGATAAATTGAATTTTATGAAAAAATTAATAGCCATAAATAAATTTAATAATAAAAATTAAGCACAATATTAACAATATAGGAGAAATCTTAATCTTTTCTTTACTAAAAAGATTAAATGATACATTTACTAAAATGTAAAATGCTGCTCCAACAAAAAATCCTGAAGAAATACTATAAGTTAAAGGAATCAAAAAAAATATTAAAAAGCTAGAAATATTTTCTCTAATATTAAAGAAATCAATTTTTAATATTTCTTTGCACATTGAAAATCCTACATATATTAGTGCAGCAGCAGTTGCGCTAGGAGGAACGGCAACAAACAGGGGAGCAAAAAAAACTGCAAATAAAAATAATAATCCAGTTACAATTGAAGTAAGGCCCGTTTTTCCACCCTCGGCAATTCCCGTAAAACTTTCAATGTAAGTAGTAACAGTAGAAACTCCCATTATTGCTCCAAAAGTAGTAGCAATGCCATCTACCAACAATATTTTTTTTGCATTAGGAATTTTTCCATTTTTATCCAACATGCCGCCTTTTGTTGTAACGCCTATTAAAATACCCACAGTGTCAAATAAATCATTGAACAATAGAATAAAAACTATTGATATAAAAGTCCAAAAATGTTCATTCAAAATATAAGAAAAATCCAATTGATTAAATATTGGTCTAATGGATTCAAATTTTACAACTCCATTAGGAAGATGTATTCCAATAGATTTGGCACCTTCTAAATTAAATATTGCATATATCCAAGTTGTAAGAGCAACTATACTAATTGCCCAAAGTATGCTTCCTCGTACATTTAATTGTTCAAAAATTACAATAAAAAATAATCCTAAAAATGTAAATAAAACTTTTAAGTCAATAAATGAGCCAATTCCAACCAACGTAGCATCGTTTTTAATGATAATTCCTCCGTTGACAAAGCCAATAAAAGCAATAAAAAGTCCTATTCCAACTGAAATAGAATATTTTAGATTTATTGGAATAGAATTTATAATTTGTTCCCTTACTCTTAAAAAGGATAAGAGAATAAAAATTAGTCCTTCAATAAAAACAGCGGCTAATGCAACTTGCCAAGGAATGTTCATGCCAATTACCACAGAAAATGCAAAAAACGCATTCAAGCTCATTCCAGAAGCTAACGCTAAAGGTGTATTAGTATAAATTCCCATTAATATGGTAGAAAATGCTGCTGTTAGGCAGGTTGCAGTAACTAGAGCATCAATTGGCATGCCTGTGTTAGATAATATTGCTGGGTTAACAGCTATAATATATGACATGCTCAAAAAAGTAGTAATACCTGCTAAAATTTCCCTTTTATAGTTGATATCACTGTTTTTAAATTGAAAAAATAAACCTTTTACATATTTTCCCATAAAACCTTCCTTTTATTGTTTAAAAATATTTTCAATAATAACCATTGGCCTTTTAATTCTTTTTAAAGATCTACTGAATCTTATTAAGCATATTATTCTGAAGAAGAATATTTTCACTGTCAGGCAAGTTTGAAAATACAATAGTTTTAATAATCTTTTCAGAACTATTTGTAATAACAAATTTTCTAGCTTTAATAAGCTTTAAATAAGCTTTTAAAGAAATATCTTTTCCAACGCTAAAAAAGGTTTGAAGATATTTATGATCAATGAGCTTGTGACGATTAAATAGAAATAAAGCAATTATATCATTTTCAACTTTTAAAAATAAAGGCTCTTTGTACCTTAAATTCCAAGTATTAGAAATAGTAAAATAATGTCTTAAAGAAATTTTATTATTCTCTTGAATTAATTTAATATATTTGGAATCTTTTTTTAATTCAGGAATACCGTCAAAATAGATTGTAGAACAAGACAATGTTAAAAACATTAAATTAAAAATTAATAAATATTTTTTTAAAATTTTCAAGAAAGTCAATAATATGTGAGTTTTTTTATAAAATTTTGTTTTTAAATGCATATTCTAAAGTATTTTTTGTATTCTTGAAATTAACATCAATAAATCTTGGATCATATTGCAAAGTATCCTTAGTCCAAACCTGAAAAGAATCTTCGTTAAATAAAAAGACTAGCTTTTCGTAAGGAGTTAAAGCTTTTGACATAAGGGTAAAATTATCTTTATCAAGATTAATGTACAAAAACTTAAAATTTCCAATGCTAACTACCTTAGAAATGGCAATACTTCCAATATATTTATTGTCTTTAATTAATTTCAAATAGCCTTTAGTAAAATTTAAATTTGAATCTAGCATAACATTTAAAAAAACAGTAAATTTGTTGCTCGATTTATCTTTTTTAATGTAAATTTGACTGTCTGGATAAAAATACAGAAAATAATCTGCTCTTTCAATTTTTTCAAAATTCTTTTCTAAATCTTCGGCAATATTTAAAATTTTGCAAGAAAAGCAAATAAAAACCATTAAAATCAAAGAAAAACTATATTTCATAATTAACTTATATTATACAATACAAAAAGGAGAGTATTTATATTAAATGAATGAAAACAAATTCAGTTCTTATATTGAAAATTCTAAAGTCTATTCGGATTATATAATATTAAAACATAAAATATTGCTTATTCCTGTTCCTATAATAAAAATTGCTATGGAAGAAGATCTGAAAATTTTTGAAATAAGTTTTCAAGATAAACATAAAGATTTTTCAGGATATATTCAATTAAATGAAAAGTCTTTATATATAAATGAAAACATGAGTCTTGAAAATAAAAGATTTACAATAGCAAAACACTTGGGACATTATTTGATGCATAAAGATCAAATTAAAAATCTATCTAAAAATGAAAATTATTATAATGATATTCAAGATAGCCAAATGGCAACAGAAGCTAACATATTTGCAGCAAACATATTAGTTCCAACAACCACATTAAAATTAAAACTGTCTCAATATAAATCTAGAGAGTGCCTCCAAAAAACAATAGCAAAAGAATTTCAAGTAACTGAAAATACAATTTATTTAAAATTAAGTATACTTAATTATCTTAGCAAAATAGATAAAATAAAAAAAAGTAAAAAATTTTTAAAAATCAAAAACACAAAAGAAAAAATAAAAGCCAACATTTACCTTCATAATACAGATAAAATTAAAGAATCAATAGCTCTTGATTTGGAAAAATATAAACTTGAAAAAAAAGAACAAATTAAAAAAATATTTGAGGATCTAGATTAAAAAGCTTTCTTAAGTTGAAAACTTTTTGAGTATATATTCCATCTTTACATTAGCCAAGACTAAATAATTTTTACTCTTAATAAGAGAATCTAAATGGGTTTTTGCAATTACAATCCAATACTTATTGTCCATAAATTTTTTAGCAGTTGGGAAATTTATTTTCAACGAAAAATTTTTCATAATTTTTTGTTTTTCAAGATAGGATAAAACTTCTGCCTTAAAAGATGCGCCTTGAGTCAAGCTGTAAGCAATAAGTATTCTATATAATTTCTTATTATAAATAAAAAGATCTTTAATAAAATTAATATTATTATTGAAATTAGATTCATCAACGTAAATATAAGCACTATTTTTAGTATCACTTAAACTTTCAAAATCAGATGAATGATATAAATGTTTGTAGTCTTTTATTTTAAAATTTGAAATCTTCAAATCAGGATAATTCATCAAAGATGATAAAATAGTTAGATTTATTTTATCTTTTTCCGGTATTTTAACCAAAGAGATCGTTGAACAACCGCAAAACAATAAAAAATAAATAGGAATTAAAAACTTCTTCATTTAATGCCTTAATTGTATGCTTTTAACAAAATAAAGTAAAGTAAATAAAAATATATAAATATTTTGATATAATTTAAAAATAAACTTTAAAAGGATGTAAAATGAGTTATTACATGCTAAACAAAATATTTCTATATTCTGGGTACCTTGTTATTGGATTTCTATCTTTTACAATTTTCAATAAAAACTTAAGAAATAAAATCAGAGATAAATTAAAAAATTTATACTTTTTATATTATTTAACTTTTTTTACTCTTTTTATTATTAGCTCAAATTTATCTTATTACTTCACTGAAAAGCAGTTATTGCAAGATTTTAATATTTTTGAAAAAGAATTTCTTGAAATACATAAAATAAACGAACAATTTTTTCAAAAATACCTACTAAATTTTCCAGTACCAATAAGAATGGAATTGATGTCAAAATTTGATCCAATATATACAGTGTTTAATGCTAGCTTTGATAAATATGCCAAAAACATAGGAAAAAGTTCTTATGAAATTCAAACAAATTATAAAAATTACGTTAAAGCAACAGATTTAGAAATTAAAAAAAGATTAGAACAAATAAAAGACATTATTATTCCTCTCTATAATAAATATAAATTACCTATTCTAAATGGAGAAAATACAGAAATAAGCATTGATGAGAATGGGAATATTATTCCTGTTATAAAAAATGCAAACGGACAAATAACAGAATTACTGTTTTACGATCAAAATTATAATTTAATCCCCTTTAAAAAATTTGAAAGCTATAAAGTTAGATTTAATCTAATCCCAAAAAATAAAACTATACACTTTAAAGAACTAATAAACGTTTACTATCTTGATGAAAAAAACATTATCACTCCCATAGAATATTATAAAAATAATATAGAGACCAGCCCTTATTACATAGACTTGCAAGAGAATAAAAATGATTTTCTTAAGACAATAAAAATCAAAAAAGAATATGGTTTATACATTGAGAAAAAAAAGCAACTACAAAATTTAACTGAAAATGATAAACTTGATGATTTTAAAGAATTTTTATCAAAAAATAATAATATTTTTTCATTAAATACAATATTTTCTAACGGCAATCCAATATTTACTTATGCTATAAATGTAAAAGCAAAAAATATTATAAATTATATAATAACAAAAGAATTTAATATTAATTTAACAAATCAAAGTTCTCAAACAGCTCTTCATAATGCTATAATTCAAAAATATGATTTAAATTTTATTAAATCACTCATAGAAAAAGGTGCTAATCCAAATATCAGAGATGGCGACAATAAACTACCCATAGATTACTCTGATAAAACTAGTGAAATCTATAAATATTTGATCGGAATTTAGCTTTATAATGCTAATTGCTGATTATTAGCATTATAACAACATTCTTAATTCAAATTGATCTAATTTATTCTTAAATTTAATTTAAAATAATTTCAATGGAAACAAAAATTACAACTAATGCTTTAATAATAAAGGATATGAAATTAAATTGAAAATAATCTTTAATGTTTTCTAAAAATACAAAATTTTACAAACAGCAATTTAATGTATTAGCATTTATTCAATACTGATATTTACAAGATTAAAAAATATTGTTAAGATATTAAGCGTATTATTCAAATTAATTATTTTAATTAATTAATTTGCACTTAATAAAAAGGGGAAAATTATGTCAACATCATCAGCATCTATATCTATATTTACAATATTACAAAAAATAGGAAAAGCCTTCATGCTTCCAATAGCACTTTTACCAGCAGCCGGAATTTTATTGGGAATTGGGGGAGCATTTACCAATGAAACAATGATTCAGGCTTATGGATTAGAGGAAGTCCTTGGAAAAGGAACTGTGGCTAACTCAATACTTTATCTTATGAAATATACAGGAGAAGTAATTTTTGCCAACCTGCCCTTAATGTTTGCAGCAGCAATTCCAATCGGACTTGCTAAAGTAGAAAAAGGAACAGCTGCTTTAGCGGGGGTAGTAGGATTTTTGGTTATGCATCAAACTATAAATGGAATCTTATACATACAAGGAATTACACCAGAAAGCGCAAGCTTAAAAGCACTATTGGAATTAGGAATGCCTGAAACAGTTGCAACTGCAAAAAGTCAGGAATATACAAATGTACTTGGAATATTCTCACTTCAAATGAGCGTAATGGGAGGGCTGGTAGCCGGATTTGTTGCTGTGTTTCTTCATAACAGATTCCACAATATTCAATTGCCTACATTTTTAGCATTTTTTGGAGGCACAAGATTTGTGCCAATCATAACCACAATAACAATGTTTGTAGTAGGAATATTTTTAACATTTACTTGGCCCTTTATCCAAGGTGCAATGAATTCGTTTGGAAGAATTGTAGAACAATCCGGACTTTTTGGAACATTTGCATATGGAGCAATAAAAAGATCTTTAATTCCATTTGGACTTCACCATATATTTTATTTGCCATTTTGGCAAACAGCTGTTGGAGGAACATTAGAAATAAATGAAGAACTCATATCAGGAGCACAAAATATATTTTTCAAGCAACTTGCAGATCCTAATACTATACACTTTGAAGTTGCAAAAGGAACAAGATTTTTTAGCGGAGAATTTGTTGTTATGATTTTTGGATTACCTGGTGCTGCGCTTGCTATGTACCATACATCAAAACCTGAAAATAAAAAAAACGTGGCTTCATTACTACTATCTGCTAGCTTTACATCAATGTTAACAGGAATTACAGAACCTCTTGAATTTGCATTCCTTTTTGCAGCACCAGCTCTTTATTACTTTATATATGTCCCTCTTTTTGGGTTAGCATATCTTTTAACACATCTTTTAAACGTAGGAGTTGGACTAACATTTTCTGGAGGATTTATAGACATGTTCCTATTTGGAATACTTCAGGGAAATAGCAAAACAAATTGGATAGCAATTCCTATCTTAGGAATCTTCTACTTTATTGGATTTTACTTTATATTTAAATTCGCAATCATGAAATTCAATCTAAAAACAATAGGAAGAGAAGATGAAGAGATGGAACAAGATATGATGAGTTCAGAAAAAACAAGCTTATCAGAAACCGCTTCAAAAGTATTAGAAGGCCTTGGAGGAAAAGATAATATTACGTACATTGATGCATGTGCATCAAGACTAAGAGTTAATCTAAAACAAATAGAATTCATTAAATCAGATGCTTATTTCAAAAATCTGGGTGCTAGTGGTATATTAAAAAAAGGAAATAGTGTTCAAATTGTATTTGGAGGATTGTCCGACAATATAAAAATGGAAATCGACAAGCTTATGTAAAATTTTAAAAAAAATATAAAAGCAGCTAATCCAATAGAAAAAT
>NZ_CP015782.1 GCF_001945665.1 Borreliella mayonii
ATTTTATTGACAAAAATCTTAGTTTTTGCTATCATACATCTAATTTAATAAAGAGAAGTAAAAAGGTGTGTGATTTAAGAAAAACAAAACTAATAGATAAAATAAGTTCACTAGAACTATACAAATACTCAATATTTTTTAGAAATTACATTGAAAATGTAGCAGAAGATTGCCTCAAGAACGGACTTGTTCTTGAGAGCGCTGACCACAATGTTAGTGAAGCTGAACTTGCTAGGTTAAAGGTACAGCTTAAAAATGCTCTACTTAATTGTATTATAAGCTACCGTTTTCATGGGATTGGCTATGTTTTAGTAAAAACCAAAGATACCCTAATAGATCTTGAACAACCTGTTAATATAGAATTACCTATTGGTTTTGAATACCTTGATTATGAATATGTAAGAGATTTGGGAGTTGATTTTGATCATATAACCTATAAAGTAAAATCCAACAATAAGAACAATTCTTTAGACGCAGTTAAAATACATAAAAGTCGACTTATCATATATGAAAACTTTGATTATATCTTGAAAAGATATGTTCCGTGTTATACCGAAAGCTTTTTGCTAGATATTTATTTATTTGAAAAGATATACGTTGAAATAGAAAGACGTATTGAAAACCACAATTTTTTGTTTTACAAAGATGAATCTTTAGTACAACTACAAGACGCACTTTCTAGCGCAACAACTTCTTTAAGTATACTTACTCATAGCAATAATGATAGGGGAAGTGGCATTTTATCTTCTTTTTTGAGAAAACAAAATTCAAACAATCATAGTAAAGATATTTCTAATTTAAGAAACCTTAATGACTCATTAGCACAGGAACTTGCTAGGCTAAAAAGCAATCTAAATAATGAGGGAATGTTTTATACGGCTACTCCTAGTGCTAGTTTAGAGGTTGTTAAATACGATCTTAGCTACTTAAAGGAGGCTTTGGCGTTAATTAAAGCGAAAATTGGCGCTGATACTAAAGAACCACTAACTAGAAGTTTCAATGAGCAGGCTAAAGGGCTGGGAAATGATGGTAAAGGGGATAGGAGTAATTATTACGATTTTTTAAAAGGTGTACAAGAACAAGTTGAGAACTCTTGTAACTTAAAACTTACAAAGTATTTCGGGCTTGATATGAAGTTTAATTCGCTGATTATGTTAAGTGAAGAACAAAAAGTGGAAAGAGATATAAAGCTAATTGAGCTTTACAGTAAATATAACCAGCTTATACAAAGCAGTTCCTTTAATAATGAGGAGCTAGCGATGTTAAAAGAAAAATTATTCTCATTTTGAGAAAAGGAGCTAAAAAGTGATTGAAAAGGAAGAAAAAAAAGTAATTGAGGCACAAGTAAAAGAGGAGTCTCAAATTAAATCTGATACTAAGGTTATAAGTGCTGGGGAATTTGAAAGGTATATGTGCCTTAAAGAGCAAACAGATAATGTAAACCCCTAAAGAGGTAAGGCGTGATGAGTATAAATGAGCGAATAACAAAAGAACTTGCAGAAGTTGAAGAGCGAGAGCGTGTTGAAAAGCAATTGTTACTAGAGGCTGAGCGAATTAATGAAATTGATACGCTTGCAAAAGCGCATCTTAGCAACCATTTTAACAAGGAAATGTTACTTGCAAAGGGATACACTCTAAAAGACATTATGCAAGCACAGCGTAGAGAGCTTGTTCGCAAGTTTGTTCCAATTGAGCAAATTAAAGCTATTGCTAAAGCGTCAGATATAAGTCATATCGATGGAGAGATACTAGAACAACTTGTTTCTTTAGCAAAAGTGAATATTAAATTAAGAAAAAATGCGATTAGCAATTCTTCTTCTGTCGACTCTATTAAGGGCAATATTATTACCAAATCAGAAGATAGGGCAAGTTTGCTTGATTCTAATTTTGTGCCAATTAATTTTACAGAATTTGTACAAGCGATAAGCAATACTTACAAACAAAGACGAATTCAATTTTATGAAAATCTAAAAAGACATAAAAGAACAAGTATTGCTTAAAGGAGTTTTTAATGAGCGATGTTATTACAAAAATAAAAGAAGAGTTTGATAAAAAAGTTGCAGAAATTAAAGCATTAATGAAAAATCCCCAACAAGACGCGGGGCTGCTTAGCAATTCTATTGAATTTAGAGACAAAACCCTAATTTTTTCAAATTCTGATGGAGTGTGCACTAGCAGTAAAGACAAAATAGAAAATTATCCTTCTAAAGGGTATCCGTATAAGCGAGGAGTAAAACTTAGTTTTGGTGATGGTACAACAGAACTAGAAGTTGAGGCTGGAGGTGGAGACGATTTATATGGAGTGTGCTCTGATATAGATGAATTTAGCGGTATGGCAACTGTAGTTCCAATTACAAATAACTTCACGGGGTATTTAACGCTTAAGAAGGATGGACAAAATGGTGTAAATCCAGGAGATAAATTAAATTTTAACCAACATGGGGAACTTGAAAAAACCACTGGGGCTCAAAAATCTGTTAATGCAATAGCGCTTTCAAAGGCACACAAGTTGACTGAAGATTTATTTATAGTGCTTGCTAGTGTATTTGGGAATAGAGCAATAAAAGGGTAATAAATTATGGTTTTAAAAGGTAACGGGCAAGTTGAAAATCTTGACGCTGTTGAGGACCCACAGTTAGATTTAGAGGCACAAGTTCCCGATGCTCCTAGGGCTAAACGGCAAGCAAGACAAGCTGAAGATGCACAATTAAAAGACCCATATTTGGATGCAATTGACGAACTCGATGATATCCTTTTGAAATTCAAGAAATATGTAAAATCTATGAGTTCAATTGAAAATAAGGTTTTTAGTAGTTCAAGTAGCTGTTTTAAATCAAAGAATGAGCGAATTGATGCATATTCATTTGCATGTTCAAGTTATACAGACAAGCTAGAGGAGTATCTTTACGATCCAGCAAATAGTTTTCCATATAAGCGTGGGGTTAAACTTGTTCCGAAAGAGAACTCTATATATGTGGAAGTTGGAGCTGATACTGATATGTATGGGATATGTGTAGATGTATGTGAGTTTAGTTGTACCGCGTATGTATTGCCGATTACTAACAATTTTGAAGGGTACCTTGTTACAAGAAATCCCAGCATAAAAATAGGAGAAATATTGGATATAAATAACAATGGGGTTATTATCAAGGCTGGTGGTGGGCCACCAACCGTAATTAATGCCTATGCCTTATCTGATTCATTTACAATCAATTTCGCACCTGAAGATGGAAATCAAGATCAAGCTAGATATCCCAAGCAAGAGTATTCTATTAATTTGATAAAAGTTGCAATTTTTGGCAATAGAGGCCTTGAGAAAACAGTAACACCTGAAGCTGGTGGTTAAGCCTTGGGCGAATAAAAGGAGGTAAATAAATGGGAGATACAACGCAATTAGTAAAAGAGTATCAAGAGAAAAGAAGTAAACTTGAAAAGTTTATGAAAAATCCACAACATGATGCTAGTTTGCTTAGCAATTCTATTGAATTTAGAGACAAAAACGTGCAATTTTTTGCTTCTGGAGGCACTAAAACTAGTAAGTTTGACAAATTGGAAAATCATCCATTTTCTGGATATCCATACAAGCGCGGAGTAAAGAGGGTTATTCAAGAGGCACAAGAAAATCAAATTCACTATGAGCCTCATGTTGAGGCTGGAGGTGGTGAAGAGTTATATGGAATATGCATTGATATAGATGAGTTTAGTAAAACAGCTACTATTGTACCAATTACCAATAATTTTAAGGGCTATTTAGTAGCAAAAGATTCTAGTGTTAAAGCAAAAGATAAGCTTGTTTTCAATAAAGATGGTGCCCTTGAAAAGGTTATTGGAGCGTCAAATAAAGCAACTATTAATGCAACAGCATTGACTGATGCGAAACAAATTAGCAATGAAGTTTATTTGGTAAAAGTAGCGGTATTTGGAAATAAAGCTGTAAGTAAAAATTAATGATATTTGGGAGGATTTAATATGGAATTATTTGATGAAAATTATTATGCAAAAGCTGTGGCTAATATTATAGGAGAAGTTAAAGATCCTATTATGTATAAATGGTTTTCACCTGATCAAATTGAAGATGTTGATCTGCAAATGGGATATCAAAAAACCGTAAAATGGGACGCATTTTTAAATGCTAATCCTACAACAATTGCCAATGAAGTTAATACTATCTCAACTATTGGCTTTAGTTCTGAAGTGGTAAGACTTAATTATTTAAAATTACAATACAAATTCAGACATTTAAAGCAGACATCTGAGAAATTTTATACTTCAGACTCATATATTGGGGACATTAATAATAATTTACTGCCCTTTGCTCAAGCTTATAAGCTTGCAAGCAGTGAAATTATTAAACTTATTAATCACTTTGTACTAACGGGTACTGTTTCAATTCAAAAAGATGGGAAAAATCAAAAACGCCTACTTCCTAATATGTATGGACTTCTTAATATGCCTGAGCAGATAAAAGAAGAGGTTACTAGTGGCGATAAAGACAAAATGGATAAAATCTTTGAAAAGATTGAGGCGGGACTTTCAAAGTTAGAACTAGGAGACGAATTTTCCACACCCATGATGGTAATAGTTGACCCAGTAACTTCATTAAAATTAGTAAAACCATACGCAGCAGCACAGGGTGCAGCAAGTAGCTGTGAAAAATGGGAAGATGTTTTGATTCAGACCATTAAGGCTATTAATAATAGAGAAGATGTTTATATTGAAACTTCAAACTTGCTAAAACATAAAATACTCATTTATCCACTAAATTCTGAGCTTATTAAATTTAAGCCTAGTAAGTATATGCTACCTACACCGAATGAACAAGTGGATAAAGACTCAACCGATATTGCTCATTCATATATTGATTTTGTTTTAGGCGGGTTACTTGCTACTAGAAAAACTATTTTGCAAGTTAACATAAAACAAAGTTAAAAGTATAAGGTAAGTGAAAATGAGTGAACAAGAAAACTTACAAGCGCAAGTTGAAGGAGAAGAAGAGCTTTTAGCAACAAAACTTCATTCAGAAGTTTTGTTGCTATTGGGAATAGACCAATTTGCACTAAGCAGGCAAAATTTTCTACTGCATTTATCTTTACTTCAAGCTATTCTAGTAACGCGCGGTATTGATGCTAGTTCACTTACATATGAACAAATATTTTTACTTACTTTCTACCATATGGGTTGTCAATTAAGAAAACAGGGAGTTGTTCGAGAATTTGAATTTGATAGGATCAAAAAAGAGAAATTCAATGAACTTGAACTTGATTATTATCCTATCAGTAGTGGGGGCGAAGAAGGTGGTGAGGGGGGTTGTGGATCAAACAAGAATTTTTGTTCACAACTTGATGCATTTTTAGAAAAATTAAAAAGAGAAACCTCAACGCCATCTTGTGTGGGGGTTGTCTAATGAATGGTGTTAGAAAAAGACTTTCAGATATGTCCTTTCGCATGATCAACGTATTTAAGGATCCTAAACCCTTAAAGTTTTATAAAGGTACTGTTGTAAAGCTTGAAAATGATTCTTCTTATCAGAGAGTATTTGATAAAAATAAGTACACTGAATTCGCAGGAGTTATTATTGACATAAAGCCACAAGAACTTGCAATTCTTTATGATTCTGATATGTCTGATATTCAAGGATATTCCAAACTTTACACATATCAGGACCTTAACTATGAACTAAAAGACCGAATATC
This sequence comes from Borreliella mayonii, assembly GCF_001945665.1. Taxonomy (NCBI): domain Bacteria; kingdom Pseudomonadati; phylum Spirochaetota; class Spirochaetia; order Spirochaetales; family Borreliaceae; genus Borreliella; species Borreliella mayonii. The sequence continues at coordinate 5,694 of NZ_CP015782.1, forward strand.
AATTGCAGATTTAGTCTACTTTGAAATATTTAGTATTGACTCTTCAATCGGATATTTTACTTTGGTTTTAAAGGAATTTATATGGACAAACTAGAATTTAAAATGGAATTGGAAATTGGGTGGTTTGGTGGTCGTGCAGGTATTGCTAAAATGCATGAAAAAGGGAGTAGCAATTTATCAGCAAGAAAACATTTAACCAAAATTGCTAGTAGTTCTGAGTTTAGAGAATATATTAATAATAGCTATATAAATTCTAAATTTAATATTAACCCTAAATCGGGAATGGAGGCTATTGGGCAAGCTTTTATAAGGTACTATGAAAATTATCTATCAGCACAAGTCACCCCAGCCTTAAAGGCTAATACAATCAAAAGTAAGTTTAAAAGGGATAGTAACACTGCAGCAATTCCACTTGTTGATACAGCCAAAATGTTATCAGAGATTACTTATAAGGTAACACTTGAATGATTTTAACTTTAGATATGGTATTAAATCATTTAACTCAAATATTTAAAGGGTTTAAGGCGCATGCAGCTGAAAATAATTTTGAGTGCGATATCATAAATACCTACAATCATCCATATCTTTCAAAAATCACAGCTGCTAGCTCAAATATAATAGCATTGAAATTTGATGGTACAGAAAATCTATTTGATCATAATTCTAGAGCCGGTGTATTTTATGAAAATGCTTTGGAATTTAGTATAAATTTTCAAATATATATTATTGCAATAGTGTTAAACGCCAAAGACTTTGACGCTAATTCACGCATGTTAATGCTTTATAGTATGCTTAGTGACTTTCTACACAATAAAGCTCATAAGTATACTTTGCTCAGTCTACAACCCGAATATATTAGTAAAATTAACTTTTACATTTATCCAATATCTAATATGCAAACAGTTGGGCTTATTAATTTAGGCACAAAATATAGCAACCATGCATACAGTGCATCTATAGCATTCAATGCTAGTGTAAAAGCAATTGAAATTTTAAAGGAGGAATACGAAATTGCCGCAAGATACAATTAGTGTAAGTTTTATTGACTCTAGGATTCAGACTAGCAGGCCTAATTATTACAATCCACTCTTGGCTTACAAAACAGCTAAAATTAAAGTTAACAAAGATGCTGCTAGCTATAAAATATTGAATTTAACCGTTAATAATTATGAAAAACAAATTGAAACTTTAGAAAAAGATAATGGAAATGGAGAAGATCAGTTTGGGAAAGAAAAAACACTGCTTAAAACTGCAATGTCAAATTTTTTCAATTCAAGCGAAGAATCGTTAAAATCAGCCGATCTTTTCATTTATAAGGATAAGCCTGAAGAGCTAAAAAATTATCTTAAAGTACATAGACACACTTTTGTTGTACTTATTAACACTGAGGGAGATGCGTCAGATGATGGACTTAAAATTTACAAAGATGACTATAATAAATTCAAAATGCCTTCAACTTTTTTTGTATTTTCGACTAAAGAACAAGAAATAAAAGAACTATTTAAAGATAAAGGCAATACTGAAAAAGAAAGAAATATTGCTGTTTACAGTAACAATAAAGACAATTTACACCTTAAATTTATAAGTCAATACTTGCATCAAGCAAGTATTTTCCATTCTGTAAATCCTTATGGTATGTCACTGGCTGCTACACCGCTTGTTGACGACACTGTAATTGGAAAGTTGCGAACTGCAAAAATTAACTTTTATTCACTTCTTAATGAAACTGGGCTTGATGGTGTACCCGCCTTTAAAGAAGGTGTCGATCTAGCTGGAAGCGCAATAGACGAACAGTTTACATATCACTATATAAAAAATGAAGCGATTATTGAGCTTATTAGAATTTGGAATAAAAACAATAGACAAAACAGCAAACTATCTGCACTACAACTTAGTGGCGCTAGAGACAATGCATATACTTCAGCAATTGAGTGTCTACTTAAAAGGTTTGTAGATAGAGGACTGATTATTGAGTATAAAAATTTAAGTCTTACTCTTTCTCCTACACCACAACTTAAATTAGAACTTAGTGTGAATATTACTTATAACTTTAGCATTAATGCTGTTGCTTTACTAATCACTACTCAAGATATAGTTGATTATCAAAACAGTTTAAGTGCTTAAAAGGGGGGCTAAAAAATGCAATTTTATGATTTAAGAGAAGTTTATTTTTCAATTGGTGGTACGCAATTACATAGTGGCAAGCTAGAGCTTACAAGTGAACCTACAACAAGAGCAGTAGTTAGTAGTGAAGACAAAGGTATGCCTGTAATAAGCTTAAGAGATCCCAAAACGATAACTTATGTTTTCAACATTGAAGTGACACTAGGTAGTCATGACTATAGATTGTTAACTGAACTTTCTGATGAACAGTTTTACAACATGAATGTTAGAAAAGAGGATAAAATGCTTAATTTAGCATTCAATGATAGAATTGCTACCAAAATTATTTCTAACTATGCGATTTTTACTGAAGAACCTTCAAGAAGTTATTCCGCTGAGGCCGAAAAAGTAACTTTTGAAATTAGGGCTATTAATTGCCAAAAAACTAAACCAAACAAATCTTAAAAGGAGAGTCTTATTATGATAATGAGATATAAAATGAAAATTTTAACTAAAAATAAAACTTATGAATATCCACTTAGAGTACTTCCAGTCTATGAATGGGATAAAGTGCTAGGATTTAATCAAAGTGACGCTGTTTTAAAGCTTAATGAGGTTAAATACTTAAGAGAAATCACAAGCTTAATGATAAGTCCAAAATTTTTAGACGAATTCTATGTGATTTTAGATCAAAATAGAGAATTTATTCCATATTACAAAGACTATCTTGTTGCAATAATTTACACTGCGCAATTCAACACTTTTCATATAGATAATGATCTAAAAACCCCCGCTTTAGTATATTTGAGTGAGTATGAAAATAATGTTGGTGATTTTGTTGCTTTTGACTATATTAATGAAAATTTTGATTATGAAAAAGTAGCCACTTCGCTTTCATCAATTACATCAAATTCTAATGAGCTGGTTGCTAAATGAACAAAATAAATAGAGATATTGATAAAGCTATTGCAAGTCTTAATGAGACTAGAAAAAAGTATTTTAACTTGCTTGACGAGATAAAGAATGATAAATACTTTTTCCCAGTAATTATGAATATTTGCTCATACAACTCGGTAAAGAAATTGCCTTATGATGAGCTTTTAGAGGTTAATAGGCTTGCTGATATTAAATTAGAAAAAGAATTGTATGAATTAATTCTATGCAAGTGAGGGCTTAGTGAGCGACAAATTCACCATTAAATTTAAGGGGATTCTTGATCATGCTGCCACAAAAAAGGCTATCGAACAAGATATTTCCAAAATGGAAAAATATCTTAAACCCAAAAAATCTAGTTTGGGGAGTACTAAAGATATTGTAAAAAATAATTTGTCGGACAAGAAAAAAGAACTTAGCAGGCAATCTAAATTTGAAAGCTTAAGAGAGCGTGTTGAAAAATATAGACTTACACAAACTAAAAAACTTATGAAACAGGGCATGGGCTTTGAAAAAGCTAGAAAAGAGGCTTTCAAAAGATCTTTAATGTCTGATAGAGACAAAAGAAGTCTTGAATATAAAGAACTTGCAAAAGAATCAAAAGCAAAAAGTAAAATGCTGGCGGCCTCTCAAGGGAAAGGGCTTGTTGCCAAAATTGCTATAGGTAGTGCCCTGGGAAATATCATTGACAATGCTATGAGTAAAGTTGGGGGCGGGCTTATTGGATTTTTGTATGGTTTTATGAAAAAATCGGTTGAAAATAAATCTAAACAAAATCAACTAGAACAACTCAATAGCGTGTTTTACAGTGAAAAAGAACGTAATAAGATTCGGGGCGCTCTTAAGGGAATGAAGGGATTTGAGCGCGATTTAGAAAAAGAAGATTTGCTACGAACAGCAAGTGTGCTTAAAGGTGATATAAGAGAATTAAAACTTAATGATAAAGAGGGAGAGAATGTATTAAATGCAACAAAACTAGCAGCTATACTTAGAAGCACGGGGCTTGTTGGTGATAACGAAAGTGCTGTTGAAGTTGTTTCAAAAATACTTAAAGGGGAACTTACAGAAGCTTTTAATATATTAAAACCTATCGACAAATTTGGAGAAAAATATTTAGAGGCTATAAAAGTCAAGTTGGAATTATTAACTAAAGAAGGGGGAAAACTAAAGTTAAGGCCACAGATAATTGAAGGCCTCATAAAAGATATATCATCTTTAAATATAATGGGTCATTCCGATAAACTCCAAAGAGGCAAAAGTGATTTAGCCAATATAGAGCAAGCTCTTGAAAAAGGAACTGCTAATGTTTTGATGCCATTGATTGGCAAAATTTCTGATATTCTTGAGAATATTATGAAGCTTAATTTTAAACAAATCCTACAAGATATCGTTGATGCCATAACAGGTGGTATAAGTGGTGCTATTGGCGGAATAAAAAACTTTGGCAGCTCAGTATATAATACTGCTAGTAATGTTTTGTACTACGCGAATCCTTTGAATTATTTTCCAGGATTTAGAAATAACAACAATAACACCGGAGGTGATGATATAGGAACATTTAAATAAAAGGGGAATTCTATGGATATTAACAATGGAAATATTAACAATAATAATATTGAAAATAAAAATAAAGGAATGTCCCAAGCAGAGGTCTCTCAAATAACAAGAGATGTAATAACCCAAATATTTGCTCTTTTTGGAGCAGATAATTTTTTAGTGTTATTTCCTAGAATGGATCTTAGAGGGTTTGGATATGTTCCTCAATTGTTTTTTATAAAACCAAAAACGGAGCTCATAACACGCACTTATAATACCAGTTGTTCCAAAAGACCGGTTATCAACTATTATGATAGAAAAGCGGAATATGTCAGCTACAACCCAGTAATGACTGGTGAAAATATTTCTTTAAACAGCGGTGTATTAACCTCACTATATAAAGAAATGATTTCACCACTTAAAATGACTGTTTTTGGCAATTCTATGCTACGTTTTGATGCTCATCTTGTAAAAGAACAGCTCGCCAATAGAATACAAGCGCAAGTTCCTTTTAGTATCTACAGCCCAACTTTTGGCCTAAAAGAATTAGCTGTAATTACAAGTCTCTCGTTTAAGGACACTCCTTTCATTGATGAAGTTGAAGTTAGTCTATCAATGGAAATAGTAAAAACATTCGCATTAGAAAAATATAAAGGATAAAAAATGCTATTACTACAATATGATTTTAAAATTGAATTTTACAAAGAAAAACAATCCTTAGAAGGGGATACAAGCACTGGGAATTCTTTAGTTGAAGAAACTCCTATTATAATAAATACACAACATGGAATTCATGTTGATATTACCATATCTAATGAGTTTTCAAATTATAATTTTGTAAAATCCAAACGAACAAAAATTGTACTTTGGAATTTGCCCTTAGACTTCACCAACGACATTGAAGTAGGAGATATAGTAAAAATACGCTATAAAAAATTTGCTCATGAAAAAAATTTTGATTTCATAATGTCAGGGTATTTAGGGACTCCTATGAGCACTGATTATCCTAGCGGGGATTTTAGTGTTGAGCTTGACGTTCGGTTAGCGGTTAGTAGCAACTTCTTTAATCGAAAATTAGAGAACAAAAACTTCAAGGGTAAGACGGTGCAAGAAGCAATAGAATCTGTATTTCCCAATCGCAATATACTTAATATGGACAAAGAAGCTCGTCTTAAAATTATTGACAAAGATATTTATGCCACAACACCAAAAGAGTTTGTTGAGAAAATAAAAGGGATATATATTCATGACGTAATAGCTGATGTTGGCAATGACAGCTTTGACGTTGAATGCAACTTTATATTTACTAATGATAGAACAATTGAAGCAGATGAAAATTACAAGGCTTTAGAAGATTATGGACTTGAATTCATACCACAACAAGAAATTGCTATTGAGGGTGAATACAATATAAGACGTGTATATTGGAACACGCAAACATTTTATACACATAAACTAAAAATTGGTGATAAAGTTTCATTTATTGATGGGCTAGGAAAAATGATAAAAAGCACCATAAAAGAAACAAGCGCAAGACTTAGCAACACAGGAGAATGCTCATTAATACTTAAATTAAAGGATAATTCTGATGGTTATGATTAAATGTAGAAAGCAAGGGGGTTCATAATGACTAAAGACTATAAAATTTACAGAATGAACCAGCGCCTTTATGGGCACGCATTAGCACAAGAGGACGTTAAAAATTGGATTTATTCAAACATTTTCATAATTAAAATTGGCATTGTAAAGGATTTTAACCAACAAACTCAAGAAGCTATTGTTACAATACCCGAATTTGAAGATTTAGAAATTCACACAAAAAATATCTCTAATATCAGCTTTGAGCTATCAAAAGGCGATAGCGTATTATTACTTCAATCAAGCGTTAATATTTTTGATAAAAAAAATGATATTCACTTTGACAAACATCATTTTTACATACTTAGTGCAATTAGCCCGAAGACATTAAATTTAATCTCTGATACTGTTAAAATTAAAGCAAACAATAACATTGAAATAGCTAACCAAACAACTAGCTTAAAAACAATTCTAAAGAGTATTGTAAGTGCTATTGAGGGTTTGAAAATCACATTAGATCTAACCACCAAAGCCCCCACAATAGACTTGACAACCTTAATACCGACAACCGCTAAAATTAATTCTGATATTAATAGTTTGTTTAAGTAATTTTTGCTAAATATGGTATAATTACTAGTATGGATTTAAGATTAGGAAATAATTTGGAATTGGTATTTAATAACGATTTATCACTTGTTGATGGAGTTGAAGAACAAAAACAAAGATTTTTGATATTTTTAAAAACCTTAAGGGGTAGTTTAAGCTATGCTCCTCATTGGGGATTGGACTATTTCTTACTTTTAAAACTGTTAAAAATTAACAATCTTCACGCTGTAAAAAATTATTTTCACGAAATATCTAAAGAGCTTAACTTAGATTTAATAAATATTTCAACTACTATACAAGACAACAAAGCACATATATCCTTTTTTTTCTCAGGCGATGTTTTGAATATGGAGTTTAATTTATGAGCATAGTTTTTGATTCTGATTTTGGCATTTTAAAACGTACAATTAAGGATATTGTAAGAGCAAAAAGAGAATATTTGAGAGCAAATTATGGCATTAATATTGATGATAATCAAAGCTCAATTTATAACATTATTGCGTCTTCTTTAGCATTAATTGAAGAAGAAATAATTAATGAGCTTAATCTCTTTTTTTCTAAAATGAAACCAGGTGGCACTTATTGGGCTGCTATTGAAGAACACATTTCTTCTAAAAGCACAACTTACAGTGCGGTTCGCACGGCTTTACTTAATCTTTATGGGGTTGAGTACACTAATATTAAAAGTGCCGCTGGTAAAGCCAACATATATCTAATTCTAAAGGAAACTTTATTAGACACTAGTAAATCTAATATTAATAGTCCTGAATTTAAAGCAAAACTTTGGGAAACATTATATCTAACAACTCCTAGTGGTACTTTACTTGAGGGAGACATAGAAATTGACGGGCTCAATTCAACTGGACAACGTAAATCCTATAAAATATCACTAGGAAAAAGAAAATATGTTTACATGAAAGTAAAGTATAAACTTGACCTTAAAAACTATCTCTACTTAAACATAGACTCTCAAATTAGGGACATTTATTCTAGGATTATTTCAAATAACTATTCTGATATGGGAATTAGCTTTGAATATCAAGACTTTTTTGCTCCAGTTAATGAAGTTAAAGGAATTAAGTTTATAGAAATAAGCACTTGTATTAAAGATACAGACACTGAGAGTATTACAAAAATTGGTGATAGCGATTTTAAAAAAAATCAAGATATTGCCATTAATGATGACACAATGCTACTTTTCAATACTACAGATAGATTACTTATTGATATGGATAGTTAACAAATATGAAAATACCCAATCTTTTCAAAAACACCGAAATTCATAAATTTATACGTACAGAAACAGAATATGCACAAGCATTGCTTAATGAACTTAAGTCCCTTAATTCCAACTTCATATCCATTAATGTAATAGAAAATATAAAATCAAGATATATTGCAATATGGATATCTCAAGTTTTATCTATCTTTTATGCAAAAACTCAAACTTTACAAAGTATTACAAGCAATATTAATAGTGTTATTTTTGCTTTACGTCATATTGGCACTGATGAGTCATTTAGACTGATTTTCAAGACCTTTTTAAATGTGGACATTGAAGTTACTACTCCTGAAGCTGGGATTATTGATATCTCTTTAAAAGGGGGAATAAAAACAAACTTTACTACATTTATTTCGCCTAGCACTGAGAAAGGAAAACGACTAAAAAAGATAATTCTTAGAGAAAAGAAGCCGGGATACGCTGCATCTAAAAAAGCTTTAGTATTTAACTCACTTCCTAAAGGCTATGATCATTCAATTTATGCTTTTATAAAGAGAATTATTCCTATTGGTAGAATTCTCAAAATTAATAATACAGATGGCAACAATATTATCACTTTTAACAACTAAGGGGGTTTTATGGCCGATGATCAAGAAAAATTACTAATTGATGAAGAAGAAACGGTTCAAATTAAAGATTTAAATAAGGTTACGACTGTTAACAATACTGATCTTTTACTGCTTGATGATGGAGCTGCAAGCAGCAACGCTATCACCTTTAAAAACTTTTTAGATACTTCTAAAGACAAAATATTTAAAGGAGAAGGATTAGACTATTTTAAGCAGATAATTAAGTCTACAATTGCCGAAGAACTTGCAGCTGATAAAGATTTTGTAGAAAAAATTTATGCTAAAATAACGGACAAATTAATTAACAACGATTCTACTAATATTTCTAACCTTTTTAGTAAAATTAAATCACGCCTTACAAATAGCATATCATCAGCTACTCTATCTAGAAATGATGATCTTTTGATAATGTCTTCTTCAAGTATTCAAAAAACACCCGTTCCAAAACAACTGCTTGGAGTACCATCGGATTTTTCACATGGAAGAGATTTTGCATACGGACCAACGCTTTATTCGTCTGACTACAATAACAAATCAATAATTATTAAGTTGGAGCACACTAATAATGCAACTCTTATTTTTTATAAATATAATGATAATGACCCCATTTACCTTGATATTGAGCTTGACGTAGAACACTACAGTAATAGCGAGAGTAAAGTACTTTATCTAAGATATTCCGATGAAAGGGAATCAAGTATGGTTTATGAGCAATCAGACGCTCCCCAAGGACTATCTAGTAGATTTCCCATGTATAAAGGATGGTATATTCAAAAAAGAGCCTACCAGTCAGGAAGTTCAATTCCGGTTCTTTTAAAACTGTAATCTTTTTTAGCAAAAATTATGGTTTTGATATATAATATACATATAAAAATAAAAAATTAAAATAAAGGATTAAAAATGGATAGTATTAAATTAACTGAACTTCTTATCAATTTAAATGAAATTAAACTTATAGCAGTAATGATTTTTGCCACAATACTAATTCTTGGAGTACTAATTCTTCTAAAGCCCTTACTAAAAGATATATTAACTATAGTAATGGGCAAGATTTTTAAGAATGGGAATGGAAATGGCAATACTCATATTAAAAAAAGAGATTAACTAATGAAATTATCTAAAGATAATCTTGAAATTGGACTTGCAGCTATCTCAAATCTTATTGAAATATTTTCTAAATTTGAAGATGAATTTGATGAAATTGCACATAAAGGATTTTTTTTGGTTTATGAACTGTATGCTCACTACACATTAATCTATAAAGCAAATATGGAAAGACTTAAGAATGCATTAACTCCAACAATAGCTAAAAAACTCGCTCCAATAAATGAGAAAATCAACAGATGTATTGATCTAGTTAATTCTAATGAAAAAAATCTAAAAATATCTAATGATCTGAAATTCAATCAGGAAGGAAAACCTATCTATAAGGAAAGAACATATAATGCAAAATAACACTATTAGATTGGGACTTAATTTACTATCCAGTTTAACCAACATAGCTAAAACTGATACAAACATAGATCATAATTACATCAATACTTTTAGTAGTGTAATAGATTTTTTCTACAAAACATATATTGGAACACTAAAATCTATGGAAACGGCTGAGTCAATGAAAATATTTAAAGAAATACAAGACATTTTAAAATACAATATTGAGATAATAGAGGCTATTTCTACTGATAAAAGTAAAAGAATTATCTCTTCACTTAAAGCAAAACGTAACAAAATTATGAAAGAATATATCAAAATGCTTAAAAGAGGTGAAAATGCTTAAAAGATTGCAGTGTCTACTAATTGCTTTATTGCTATGTTGCACCACTATTGCTAACCTACCAGAAGAACCAAAACCGCCAATTATTCAAACACTAAAATCTTTAGCTAAATATGAAACACAACTTTCAGAGTATGTTATGTACCTAGTAACATTTTTAGCTAAAACAAAAGTTAAAGTTAATGCCCCAAATTATCCAGAATATCCCTATCCAGACTTATCAACACTAAAAGACGAACACTCCATAACTGCGGTAAGACATAATATCAACATATATTTAGAGTACATTAAAAAAACAAAACCAATAGCGGAAAAAGTCTATAATCAATATTCCCAATTAAAAATGTAAATTACAAAAAGGTTTTTTTTGCAAGAAATTCTATTTTATATATAAAAATCTCTAAAGCCAATTAATCTAAAATAGTTTATAATATAGTTTAAGGGAAAATATTATGGAAACATTGTCAACAAATATTGCGGGTGTAACTCAAGAACAAATATATAAAGAATTTCTTAGACTGGGTATGGAACAACTAATAGCTCAAGATTTATCTAAAAGATATTATCACAATGAGCTAACATATAGAGATTTAGAAAATTTAGAAAAACAATTTGATATAAAGTTTGATAATCTTATTTCTGAAATTTCTTACGTAGAAAAGAATTTACAAAAAGATATATCTAATTTAAATACTAAGATAGATTCAGTAGAAAAGAATTTACAAAAGGACATATCTAATTTAGACGCCAAGATTGATGCCGTAGAGAAGAATTTAGACATTAAGATTGATACTGTAGAGAAGAATTTAAATGCCAAAATAGATAGTGTTAAAAGCGAACTTAATGCTAAGATCGATAGTGTTAAAAATGAACTTACTGCTAAAATAGACAATGTAGAAAAGAATTTAATGTCTCTTATAGAAATGCTTAAATGGGTATTGGGAATTATGGGAGCAATGTCTATCACAATGATAGCAGGGCTAATATTTGCTTTCATTTCTAAATAGCTACTACCTCACTTAAAGAATATCAATTCAAATAATAATTGTTTATCCAATATTTAGTATTAATAATTAATTTATTAAACATTATTAATAAAAAAAGGAGTAACAATGAAAATTATCAACATATTATTTTGTTTATTTTTGATCATACTAAACAGCTGTAATTCTAATGATACCAATACTAGCCAAATAAAAAGCCGGAAAAAGCGTGATCTAACCCAAAAAGAAGTAACACAAGAAAAACCAAAATCTAAAGAAAAACTGCTTAGAGAAAAGCTATCTGATGCTCAAAAAACACACCTTGATTGGTTAAAAACTGCATTAACTGATGCTGGAGAATTTGATAAATTCTTAGAAAATGATGAGGGCAAAATTAAATCAGCGATTGAACATATAAAAACTGAACTTGATAAATGTACTGGAGAAAATGCTGAGCAAAAAAAGAACACCTTTAAACAGGTGGTTCAAGGCGCACTTAGCGGCGGTATAGATGGCTTTAAAGATAGTGCCAGTAGTGCCTGCAATGGTTCCTAATAGCTAGCAGCCCCCTATTTGGGGCTTTTAATATTGCTACACTGCAAATATATAATTAAATTGCATTTCTTTTTTTTAACATGCAAAAGAATTTTAATACTTTTGTTTTATAAACATCCCGATTATCAGACATAAATACTTTAAGCTTATTTAGATCATCGAATCTATTAGTTTTATTGAAAGATTCTTTTAGAATATTTACCCAATATTCTAAACTCTTAAGCTCGGCATTCTTTTCAAAAAGATCTTCTAAAGCATCATCATTATCAGTACATAATGCCCGAATAAGAGCATTTATATTATTTTTTTCTTCACCTTCATTTGCCCAATTTTTTATATTAAACAGTGCGTCTCTAAAAATTTCATAGCAATAGGCCTTGCCAGATTTAAAGTTTTTATTAAAGCTGTTTAGTTGATTTTTTTCTTGATTTATGTCCTTTTTTGTTCTTGTTTTTGATTAACACTAACTTGCTTGTTAGGTATAGAATTTTCGTTTTCATAATTATTGTAAATAGTAGCTGCATCAGTATCCATTTCACTTTCTACAGCAAGAGCTGCAACTAAAGCGTACCTTTTGAAATAAGTAATAGCTGAACCAACAAATTGTGGCAATGTATTTACGGTTTTAGCCCCATTTTCACTGTTGCATTGTAATTTTTGTAAGTATTGGTGTATCAAATGATTCTTTATACCTACCACTACTACTTGTGCTGTAGAATGTAGTTCTAATAACATGTAAAACTTGATCCTCTACAACTGTAAACGCTGGATATTGATCAAAACGAAGCTCTAAATTATGCTTCTTAATAACATTTTTAATTTCTCTAACTATTTCATTGAAATTCTGATACTTGTAACCATGCCCTTTGAGATTCTTATCAATCCCTGGTAAGTTCATAAATAGAGTGCGCATATTTTTTTCGAAGTCTATTTCTGCTTGAATATTTTCTTGTGGATTATTATTTTTTAAAAGATTTTCCATCTTTTTCCTCCATTAATTTGTATTAATAAATATAAGTATATAGCAAAAACTATTTTTGCCAACTTTTCTTACAAAAATTTTTGTAAGAAAGTGCGGGCTTAACTAAATTCTCTTGTTAAAGAACTTAGTTAAGCCCATATCTTTATTTCTTGTAAATTCAAATTAACGGTAGAAAAAATTAAGACATTTTACTACGCTATTTGTAGTATAATTCAACTTAGAATTAAAATCAATTTGTATTTTTACTAAATTACAAAAAGTATATTAATTTAACAAAATTAATAATTAAAAATTAATATTTTTTTTGAAAAGTATTTACTTTTAAATCAAAATTCTGCATTATAATAATTAATTATTAATACAAATTAATGGAGAAAAAAAATGAAAGATGTTTCCCCAAACGTAAAAAGTCCAACTTGCCACAACAAACACCAACACAAATTAATATCTCTTACTTCAACACTAGATTTTCTAAACAAAAAAGATAAAAAATACACACAACAAAACATACTCTACTGCTTTAACGAAAATCTAAAAAGAAATGGTCTATCTCCCACTACACTAAGAACAATGCAAAATTATCTTTACAAATTAGAAAAAGTATTAAAAGTTACAACTAATTATTACCAACACATGGGTGTAAATTGTGGAACTGAAATTTACTATAAGCTAAAGTATCCTAAAAAAGAATGTTACCAGAAAATCAACAAGTACTTTAAAGAGCGAAAAAACTCTAGATTTAAATCTAGAGTTAATAACCATTTTAAAGACAATATTTCTAAAAATGGTAATGTAAATTCAGTGGGGTGTTTAAAGAATAAAAATAATATAAAAGAAGAAAGAAAAATTAACCAAATAGAAAAGTATCAAATAAGAAACTATTTCAATAAATGTAACTTTAAAACTGAAAAAGCTCTTTCTATATTGAATTTAAATACTGATAAAGATACCAAGATTGAGGCAATGAAAATCTTAAAACAAAATGAAATTGCCCTAATAAAACGTTTTAATATCAAAAAATTTTGCATTAAAGAAAAGCAAAACAAATTAAAGAACATTCTAAATAATACTCAAAAAGAATTAGAAAAAAATGGATACAATTCAGAACAATTAAAAATAAATTTCCAAAAAGTATACGAAAGTTACAAATTTAAGCCCCATTTTATTATTGAAAATCATAAATATAACGACTTAAGTAACATAAAACGCAAATTAGAAAAGTCAATTGAAAGAAAAAAAGAAAATTCTCAAAAAGATTATCAAAATTTAAAGGGAAATATTTTCAATATCCTTATTGAACAACTAAAAAAAGAAACAAATATCAGAATTTTAAAGCCAATTATAAAAGAATATTTGAATAACCAAAAGAAAATAGAATACAATAAAGTATTTGGTATATATTATCTTGAATTATTAGAAATAATAAAAAATGAAAAAAATTCTTTAACTGTAGAAGAATCTAACATAAAGGCAGTATAAGGATTTAAATATGGAAAATGCACCAGAACCTATTGAAACTGTAAAAAAAGGCAAATGTAAAGTTGAATGCCAAAACAAAGAACGCTTTATTTTAATTGAAAAAGGAAATGGTAAAGCAATGTACCATACAAAAATAATGATGGACATTTACAAATTTGGAGTTTATGAGAAAAAACACGAATTTAGATTATCATTGAGGGCTTTATTTAATGGAGAAAGAATTGTTGAAGAAACTCACTTATACCCAATTAAAGAAGGAGATAAGTTTATTGGCATTTTTTATGGCTACAGAAAACCAATTAAAAAACCTTTAATAAAATATCAAATAAACGGAACTAGAAAAGCATATGCATTAGCAAGAGCATATTATATGGAATTTAGATTTAAAACCGGAAGTGTCTTTTGTTATTTCAAGGGATTATATCGATTGTTAGATAAAAAAAGAACAAATAATCACTACAACAAAGTTTTATTTAGTATGTTTACGGATTTAGAACAACAAGTATATAAATTTTATGGGAAAAAATACCCGGAACAAGGACCACTAATAAAATGGATAATAAAAAACCTAAAATAATAACAATAGCGTCAATCAAGGGTGGTGTTGGTAAAAGTACAAGTGCAATAATTTTGGCAACGCTATTATCAAAAGACAATAAAGTACTTTTAATTGATATGGATACACAGGCTTCAGTTACTAGTTATTTTTATAAAACATTAGTAGAAAGTGAATTTGATTTACTTGAAAAAAATATATATGAAGTTTTAAAAGGAAATCAATTGATAAATGATGCAATTATCAATGTTGATCATAATTTTGATTTGTTGCCAAGCTATTTAAGCTTGCACACTTTTAGTGAAGAACCCTTGCCTTATAAGGAACATAGGTTAAAGGATAGCTTTAAATATTTAAAATTTAAATATAATTTTATTATACTTGATACTAATCCCCATTTAGATTCTACGTTATCCAATGCTTTAGTTGTTAGTAAACATGTTATAGTTCCAATGACTGCAGAAAAGTGGACTATTGAGAGTTTGCAACTATTAGAGTTTTTTACGGATAAATTAAAGTTGAAACCCAAAGTATTTTTATTTGTAACAAAATTTAAAAAAAATAAAACTCATAAAGATTTATTAGAAATGTTGCAAAAAAAAGAAAAGTTTTTGGGGATAATATCAGAACGTGAGGATTTAAATAGGAGAATAGCAAAAAATGATAGATTTGATTTAGATAAAGATTATATAAAGGAGTATGTAAACGTTTTAAATAATTTTATTTTAAAAATATGAAATTTGTCCGATAGTTGGATGAATTTTTTTAACAAAAAAGATAGGAGATTAATTATGGACGTGGGAATAAAAATAAACGATAGGGTAATATCAAAAAAGGAATTAAAAAAGGAATTAAGCAATAAAGATGAAATAATAAAGCATTATAATTTATTGAAGGAGCGCTTGAAATCTAATTTTCAAAAAGAAATCTATAATAAGATAGAGAGTATGAAAATTTTAAAAGAAATAAAAGATAATGAATACTATAAACTTGATGGTTATAAAAGTTTTGATGCTTTTATAAAAGATTATAAGTTAGCCAAAAGTCAAACTTATGAATATTTGAAGATAGCATCAGCTATAGAAAATGGCGTAATAGAAGAACTTTTTTTATTAAAAAATGGAATTAAAGAAACTATAATCTTTTTAAGAAATAGTAATTCAGATACGGTTAAAAAATCAAAACAAAATCCAATAAAACCTTTAAGATTTCAACTTAAAAGCAAAGAAAGTTATGATTTTTACAAAAGTAATGCTAAATTCACGGGATTTTTATTAGATGAACTTTTTGAAAGTCAAAAAGACTTGATTAATAAATTCTTAAGAAGATATAAGCAATTAAAAGGATAGTAAAGGTATTTTATGACTAATTTAGCGTACAGAACATATAACATAGAAAGTATAAAAAAGGAGTTTTAAAGATAGGATTTAGTGAAGAGGCAATAGATTTTGTTTTGATTCATAATGAAAATTACAATTTTGAGGTTTTAAAAGAAAAATTGATTAATGTAGAGAAAAATTTAAATCTAAAAATAGATTTTGTAGAAAAGAGTTTAAATGCCAAAATAGATAATGTAAATAATAAAGTAGATTATATTAAAAATGAACTTATTGTCAAGATAGATAGTGTAGAAAAAGGGTTAAACGAAAAACTTAATACAGGAAATAGGCTGATACATTTTATGATATTAACAGCAACAATTCTAGGCTCAGTTTTAAATGCCCTATTTATGAGATATTTACAATATATCAAATAATGATGTAATGCATAATTTGCTTTTTTCAAATAGTTTATTATCAATTAGAGCTTGTTTAAGCTTTTAAATAAAGGAATTTAAATAGGTTTTTATTTTAACAAATACGAATTGATTTTAATTCTAAATTAGACTATACTCAATTGTTGAAAAGCTTTTAAAAAATAATTTTAATAAGTGAATTCGGTTAAACCCCAGACTTTTTAAGTTCTTATACAAGAGAATTTAATAAAGCTTTTATTAATTATAATAATTTCTGTAAAAAGTTAGTAAAAATAGTTTTTGTTATATATATATGTATGTGTATAGCTAAAAAAGTATATTGCTATCAAAAAAATCCAATTAAGTTGGGTTTAGCTAAGTTCTTTAACAAAAGAATTTAGATAAACCCGCACTTTCTTACAAAAATTTTTGTAAGAAAAGTTGGCAAAAATAGTTTTTGCTATATACTTATATTTATTAATACAAATTAATGGAGGAAAAAGATGGAAAATCTTTTAAAAAATAATAATCCACAAGAAAATATTCAAGGAGATCTCAAAATGATAAACGTTAATCAACAAAGTTTTACTGGTTGTGAAATATTTGAGGAAAAATCTTCTCCCATTAAAGAAAAAAGTAAATTAAGTAAGATGGGTAAGAAATTGCCAGGAATAAGCAGTCAAGAGTGTTTTAGATTTAATCGCAATATTGATTTTAGTGTGCAAAGAAACAAGCTAGATAAATACGGCGCTAGTGAAATAGGCAATATTCTAGTTGGTGGTGCAGGGCTAAAAGATTTAATGATGAATAGACTGCTTAAATATTTTGGTATAAGTATGCCTTTTGAAGAGAATTTGTATATGCTCAAGGGCAAGGAGTTAGAGAATTTAGGATTTAGAGAATTTGTTAAAGCTCAAGGTGATAATATTGATATTTTATATAAAAACAAATATGCCAACGGTGTTGATAAGTATAATTATTTCAAAAAAATGGGTAGTTCAGAAACTTTAGTGGGTTCAACAATTGATGGATGGTTTATTAATAATACTGGTGATTTAGAACTTTTAGAGATTAAAAGTAGCGACTCTAATTATATGAGTAGTGCTATTGCTGAGTACAATGAAAATGGCAATTTTTTAAATAGTAAATATTTTTTCAAATACTATGTGCAGGCGCAAATGCAGCTAGCATGTACTGGGCTTGAATATTGTAATTTATTCTTTTTAATTGACGCTGCACCAGTGAACTGTAAGATTAAGAGAAATGAGGCTCTAATATCAAAAGTGTTTGAATTTGTTGGTAAATGTGAATTAGAAATTATAAATTTGAAAAAAGATATTTATAGTAACTATAGAGAGGAATACTTAATGGCACACAATTTTAACAAGGATACGTTTATAAAACTAGTTGAAGATTTAGTAGAAAGGAGTGATTTTTATAATTCTGGAAATGAGTTTGATTGGAAAATAGAATTTGCAAAATACCTTGATTGCATAGACCTTGAAATTAAGGACAGGCAAGTTGCTGAAAAGGTTGCGTATTATTTAATGGAGATTAATAGTGAAAGAGAAGGATTAAACAAAATTCAGAATGAAAATAAAAAGAGAGAAAAATCTTATAAAGATTCGATGAAAATGAAAATTGACATTATTAAGAATATATGTCCACTAATTGAACATGTAAATTATAGATTTGGAGAGTTTGTGTTCATTCTTGATTCTAAAAAAAGGGCTATATCAGATAGATTAAAGGTGCTATTTCCAATAAGTGATCCAGTATCTTTTCCTAGCAATATAGCATTTGCAAATAGTGTTGGTGTCCCCATGTGAATGGGGACACCAAAAAATTAAAAAAATAAATTTAATATAGGAGGATTAATTAATGCTTATTAATAAAATAAAACAAGATAATAAAACTTTACGCCCAGAGATACAAAGGTGGGGTTGTTACTTTTTGTGTCTACATTATTATACAAGTCTATTTAAGAAACGTGAATTTAATGCTTATGAGATAAATGCAGCGTATTATAGATTTATAGGACTTGGCTACATTAAGAGCAATTGTTTTATTATAAATCCGTGTATGATACTCAATTACTATGGAATTAGAAGTAGCGTGAGATATGAATCTTTAAATTATTTGGGTGCAGCTAATGAATTTGAAATAAGTGAAGTTAAAATCGACAAGGTTAATGGATATCATTTTATAGCAACAAAAAATAAAGAAATATTATATGATTCACTTGACTTAAAAACTCGTGGGAAAATATTTAAAGTAAATTCAAAACGTATATTTAAACTAAAATAGTTTTTTTACAGTTTTAAATTATTTTTCATGCATTTATAAGCGTGAATTTTATTAGCAGCAGAAAGTCCATATATATTATCAATTTCGGAAGTTGAATGATATTTCATAAGCTCTTTAATTTGAAAAGAATTGTAGCCATTAGATTTTAAATATGAAATAAACAAATTTCTAAATAAATGGAGCGATTTATTAGCGCAAAATCCCGATTTTTTGAGAAGATTTTTAAATTTTTTAGAAATATTGATAATACTAATTTGATTGTCTTTAAATTTATGTTTGGTTTTTTGGAAAAGATAAGTACGTCGTAAGTCAAGATTTTTACTATTAAAATAATTTTCGTGGGCTTTTTGAATAGCCCGGAACTCTTCGGAATTGATGACAATTTCTCTAATACAAGTGACATTTCTTTTTTTAGCGATATTTACTTTTATATTGTAAAAAATTTCTCCAGTTTTACTTAATAGGGGAGTAATATCTTGCATTTTTACTTTTTGCAGTTCTGCGCCCCTGCACCCACTTATTGCGAGTAGATGTAAAAACCAACCAGAAATTGGGTCAATTTGTTTTAATGTTTTGACGCATTTTTCAATTATTTTGATAGCTTTTGGGGTCAAATAAAACTTAGGAGTTGGCTTTAAAGTTTCTTTTTTTGGTTTAGATGAATTTTCTAGTGAATTTTTAAGAATTTTGTTTTCATTTACTACCTTTAGATAGTCTTGGAAGAATTTGAGTATAAAATTTGTATCGAAATTATTTAAATTAAAGTAATTATTCATATCCATAAAATCCTCTCCTTATAAGTATTACTTTTAAATTAAGTAAAAGTAATAAAAATAGATAAAAATAGTAATTTATATTGTATCAAAAACTAAAAATTTTAGTCAAATTTTGAGTGTTCTCATTGCAAAAGAAATTTAGGCTGCAGAGTGGTTTTGATAAACATAAGTGTCAATTTCTCGAGGGGTCGGATAAGAAAGACTACATACCTTAGCTGATTTATAGCAAAGACTTTGAAATTTAATTTGTATGGATTTTGTAGTCTTTTGTAATGAGTGGTGCATTTGCAATGGAGAGATTTTGGGGAGTTGGTTAAAATTACATTTACGTTTTGTTAATATGTAACAGGCGAATGTAACAAAATTATATATTTAAATCTTTAAAATATTGTATTTATTAGGGGTTGCTTTAAATTTGAAGATTACGGAGTAACTTATGAATAAAAAAATGAAAATGTTTATTATTTGTGTTGTTTTTGTACTGATAAGTTCTTGCAAGAATTTTGCAACTAGTAAAGATTTAGAAGGGTCAGTTCAAGATTTAGAAAATGCAGAACAAAATGTAAAAAAATCAGAACAAGAGTTAAAAAAACAAGTTGAAGGATTTTTAGAAATTCTAGAGACAAAAGATTTAAATACTTTGGATACAAAAGATATTGAAAAACAAATTCAAGAACTAAAGGAAAAAATAGATAACTCGTATTCTAAAAAAACTTCTCTTAAAACATATTCTGAGTATGAAAAAGCAATAAAACAAATCAAGGAAAAATTAAAAGACAAGGAAGAGCTTGAGGAAAAATTAAATGAACTTTTAGAGAGCTTAAAAAAGAAAAAAGAAGAAAGAAGAAAAGCTTTACAAGAAGCTAAGCAGGAGTTTGAAAATTTTAAAAAACAAGTTGACTCTACAACCGGAGAAACTCATGGGCAGAGAGCTGGAAATCAAGGGCAGGTTGGACGACAAGCTTGGATGAAGGCTAAAGAATTTGGCCTAAGCGTAAATTATTCTGGTAATAATGGTGCTAATACTGGGGATATGACAAATGGAGTTATAGATGATGCACTTAAAAAGATTGAAGAAGAGCTTAAGGAAATAGAAGAAGATGAAAAAGAATAACAGTGGTATCTTTTAAAATAGAAGTACAAAATAAAGGAGAAAATAAAAAGTATGAATAAACAAATGTTGATTATTTTTGCTGTTTTTGCGTTGATAATTTCTTGCAAGAATTTTGCAACTGGTAAAGATATAAAACAAAATTCAGAAGGGAAAATTAAAGGATTTTTAGATAAGATTTTAGATCCAGCAAAGGATAGAATCACTTCAAGTGGGCTAAAAGCAGATGAAGTGGCAAAAAAGTTACAAGAAGAAGAAAAAAATGAATTAATGCAGGGCGACGATCCTAATAATGGCGTAATAAGTCCTCCCCCAGCATTGCCGGCAAGTGGTCAAGATAATGCACCGGGATTAAAAGTAGAACAACAAAGTGGTGGTCAACAAGAAGAACAAGCTAAAGTAGGAAAGGAAGATAAGGGGGAAGGAGAAAAAGTAGAGGTTAGAATTAGAAAAGAAAAAGAAGAGAATAAAGAGGGAAATGCTAAAGAAAAAGAAGAAGGAGAAAAACAAAAAGCTAAAGCTAAAGAAGAAGCTAAGCAAAAAGCAGAACGGCTAAAACGAGAAGAAGAACAAAAGAGAAAAGAAATAGAAATACGACAAGAAGAAAGGCAACTTAATAACCAAATTGGAACACTTGTAAGTAAAATAGATGAGATTAATAGGAGTATTGATACGATAAAGCAACAAACGAGCGTAGGAGCACAAGGAATTATAGATAGAATTACGGGGCCTATATACGATGATTTTACCGATGATACTAATCAAGCCATATACCATATTTGGGATTTAGAAGAAGAAGACTCAGAATTAGGAAAGTTATTGGAAGAATTGAGTGATACTAGAGACGCGTTAAGAACTAAATTAAATGTTGACAATCAAGCATATCTTGCTGATAGCAAGGAGGAGCCTTCTCTAAAAGAAAATGTAAAGGTTAGCGAAATTAACTCCGAATTAACAGATCTAAAATCAAAATTAGAAGAAGTTAAAAAATATCTTGAAGACGAATCTAATTTTGAAGAAATTAAAGGATACATCGAGGGTAGTAATTCATATTGATAAAGAATTTTAAATGTAACTAAATTTTGAATGCATAAAATAACAGCTAGTAAAAAAGATCACTAGTTGTTATTTTTTGTAGATTTCATTGTTATGAATATAGAAATTTTTTCTATCAAAATTTTTATTTAAAAAGTGTCAAAAACTATTGTTAAAATATTGTTTATTTATATGCTCTCTAGAGTTATGATGTATATAAATGAGATTTTAGATTTTTATGATTGTTTGAGTCCAAGCGTAAAAAAGGAAATAAACAAGCTTTATGGAGTTAAGCAACTAACTCTGGAACAAAAAAAGAAGTTTTACAGAAATTTTGTAATAATACAAGAATACAAAAGAAAAACCGGAAAAAGTATTGATGAAATTATAAATGATATTTTAGCCCCTGCAAAAAATTTTATTAAAGACGTTCTGAAAGATGAGCATATAATAGAAAAGCATAAAAATTTCCAAAATATGAAGTTTAATTGTAGATACAAGAAAGGGGGAATGCTAGAAAAATGTTTTAAAAAAATGGGAGAGAAATATTCCGACCGGTTTTTGAGTATTGTTTCTGATATTATGGATGATATTGGTAGAAAAGATCCAAAACGAGAATCAATAACCGTGGTTCTCGACTTTGTAGATATATGATTTATAATCATGCACTACTATGATAAGGAAATTTGTACAAGGAAGTATCTTATAAAAACAATAAAAGATTTTTCCAAATTGGTATAGTCAAGTTGTAGCAAAATTTAATGAATTAGTTAATCGCTATTCCTAAATCAATAAAAGTCAATAAATATCAAACATCTGTCAATAGATATCAATAAAATAATAGTTAATGTTAACAATTAATAAATTGAATTACTATTTAGAGTAAAAAGTTGTTAATTTTGTTATTTTAGGAGAATTTTCTTGAAAAGAGCCAAAAGGTCTTTTAATGATTATGTTGCATACTTTAGAGAAGGATTGTTAAGCGATAAAGAAATAGCAGCTAAACTAAGGGTTTCCAAAGTAAATGTGTGGAGGATGAGACAAAAATGGAAAAGTGGAGAAAGTTTTGTTAACGAGGATTCTAGACTAACAATTAGTGAGGATATTTTTGAACACCTTTTATCACAAGCTTTTAAATCAGAAGTTAACGCCAAGAAAGTTAGAAGCGAATTGGCTTTAGAGAGGGCTAATTTAGAATTAGGATTTATACGTGCATTTAAGCAATATTCTGGTGTTGAACTTGCTAGCATATATACTAAAATAGAAAATTTAATAACTGAAATTGACGCTTTAAATAAAGCAAGTAGTAAAAAAAACAAGCAAGTTGTTAATGGAGAAATTAATTCTTTAAAAATCGAGCTTGATGAATATATAAAGGAGTGCTCAATAAGAGAAATGGAGCTTTACTATGAATGTATGAAAAAACTTGCAACTGCTAATGAGGCTGAAAGCAAAAGCAACTACAAAAATAGTAAAGGGCACAAGTGAACTTATATCAAACAAAACTTTTTACAACATTACAAAAGGAATACAAAAATAAATATGGAGTTGACATATCGCAATTTATAAAGCTAACAAATTCTTCAATTAATTTTGCTAAGTTTGAAGAAAAACAGTTAACTTTAAAGCAAAAAAATGTAATAAAAAGCATTAAAAAGAATAATGAAAAGAAGATTATACTCAGCGGTGGTATAGCTAGTGGCAAAACATATCTTGCATGTTATCTTTTTCTAAAAAGCTTAATTGAAAATAAAAAGTTATATTCTAGCGATACGAATAATTTCATTATTGGGAATTCACAACGCTCAGTTGAAGTTAATGTTTTGGGACAATTTGAAAAGCTATGTAAACTTCTTAAAATTTCGTATATTCCAAGACATACAAATAATTCATATATCCTGATTGATTCACTGCGTATTGATCTATACGGTGGAGATAAGGCAAGTGATTTTGAAAGATTTAGAGGAAGTAATTCGGCACTTATTTTTGTCAATGAGGCTACAACTTTACACAAGCAAACGTTAGAGGAAGTCTTAAAAAGATTAAGGTGCGGACAAGAAACTATTATTTTTGATACTAATCCCGATCATCCAGAACACTATTTCAAAACCAATTATATTGATAATATAGCGACCTTTAAGACATATAATTTTACAACTTATGATAATGTGCTACTTAGTAAAGGATTTATCGAAACACAAGAAAAACTCTATAAAGATATACCATCATATAAAGCAAGAGTTTTGCTAGGTGAGTGGATAGCAAGCACTGATTCAATTTTTACACAAATAAATATTACTGATGATTATGTATTTACTAGCCCGATAGCATATTTAGACCCAGCATTTAGTGTTGGTGGGGACAACACTGCATTATGTGTTATGGAGCGAATTGATGATAAGTATTATGCTTTTGTATTTCAAGACCAACGACCAGCCAATGATCCTTATATTATGAATATGGTAAAGACTGTTATAGAAAATTTCAATGTGCATACACTGTATTTAGAGGATAGAGATAATACAAAAGGTGCTGGTGGATTGACCCGTGAATACATCTTGCTAAGAAATAATATAAGCCAATATTTTAGAATTGTTCCAGTTAAGCCAAAGTCTAATAAATTTAGCAGAATAACAACGTTAATTACTCCGTTTACTTATAAGAAACTTTATATTACAAAGTACAGTAGTTCTTCTGTATTTAATGATATTTATTCGTATAAGGGGGATAGCAAAACCCATGATGATGCTCTTGATGCAATATCTGCAGCATATTTGATGTTGTCTTTAGGATATAGAGAGCGAAGTGTTCACTTTGGCAATCAAAGATTTTTGTAA
>NZ_CP015783.1 GCF_001945665.1 Borreliella mayonii
ATTTTATTGACAAAAATATTAGTTTTTGATATCATACATCTAATTTAATAAAGAGAAGTAAAAAGGTGTGTGATTTAAGAAAAACAAAACTAATAGATAAAATAAGTTCACTAGAACTATACAAATACTCAATATTTTTTAGAAATTACATTGAAAATGTAGCAGAAGATTGTCTCAAGAACGGACTTATTCTTGAGAGTGCTGCCCACAATGTTAGTGAGGTTGAACTTGCTAGGTTAAAGGTACAGCTTAAGAATGCTCTGCTTAATTGTATTATAAGCTACCGTTTTCATGGGATTGGCTATGTTTTAGTAAAAACCAAAGATACCCTAATAGATCTAGAACAACCCGTTAATATAGAATTACCTATTGGTTTTGAATACCTTGATTATGAATATGTAAGAGATTTGGGAGTTGATTTTGATCATATAACCTATAAAGTAAAATCCAACAATAAGAACAATTCTTTAGACGCAGTTAAAATACATAAAAGTCGACTTATCATATATGAAAACTTTGATTATATCTTAAAAAGATATGTTCCGTGTTATACTGAAAGCTTTTTACTAGATATTTATTTATTTGAAAAGATATACGTAGAAATAGAAAGACGTATTGAAAACCACAATTTTTTGTTTTACAAAGATGAATCTTTAGTACAACTACAAGACGCACTTTCTAGTGCAACAACTTCTTTAAGTGCACTTACTAAGAGCAGCAATAATGATAGGGGAAGTGGCATTTTATCTTCTTTTTTGAGAAAACAAAATTCAAACAATCATAGTAAAGATATTTCTAATTTAAGAAACCTTAATGACTCATTATCACAGGAGCTTGCTAGGCTAAAAAGTAATCTAAATAATGAGGGAATGTTTTATACGGTCACCCCTAGTGCTAGTTTAGAGGTTATTAAATACGATCTTAGCTACTTAAAGGAGGCTTTAGCATTAATTAAGGCAAAAATTGGTGCAGATACTAAAGAGCCCTTAACCAGAAGTTTTAATGAACAGGCTAAAGGATTAGGAAATGATGGTAAAGGTGATAGGAGTAATTATTACGATTTTCTCAAAGGTGTGCAAGAACAAGTTGAGAACTCTTGTAATTTAAAACTTACAAAGTATTTTGGGCTTGATATGAAATTTAATTCGCTGATTATGTTAAGTGAAGAACAAAAAGTGGAAAGAGATATAAAGCTAATTGAGCTTTACAGTAAATATAACCAGCTTATACAAAGTAGCTCCTTTGATAATGAGGAGTTAGCGATTTTAAAAGAGAAATTATTCTCATTTTGAGAAAAGGAGTTAAAAGAGCCTGAGAAAGAAGAAAAAGAAGACCTGCAAGCACAAGATAAAGAAGAGCAGCAAAATAAGGCTGATACTAAAGTTATAAGTGCGCAGGAATTTGAAGAGTACATGCGCTTTAAAGAGCAAGCAAATAGTAAATCCAAAGAGACAAGTCGAGATTTAAGTATAAATGAACGAATAACAAAAGAACTCGCAGAAGTTGAAGAGCGGGAGCGTATTGAAAAGCAATTATTGCTAGAGGCTGAGCGAATTAATGAAATTGATACACTTGCAAAAGCACATCTTAGCAATCATTTCAATAAGGAGGTGTTGCTTGCAAAAGGATACACATTAAAAGACATTATGCAAGCACAACGTAGAGAACTTGTGCGCAAGTTCGTTCCAATTGAGCAAATTAAAGCTATTGCCAAAGTATCAGACATAAGTCATATCGATGGAGAGATATTAGAGCAACTTGTTTCTTTAGCAAAAGTGAATATTAAATTAAGAAAAAATGCGAGTAGCAATTCTTCTTCTGTTGACTCTATTAAGGGGAATATTGCTATTAAATCAGAAGAAAGAGCAAGTTTGCTTAATTCTAATTTTGTACCTATTAATTTCACAGAATTTGTACAAGCGATAAGTAATACTTACAAGCAAAGACGAATTCAATTTTATGAAAATCTAAAAAGACATAAAAGAACAAGTATTGCTTAAAGGAGTTTTTAATGAGCGATGGTATTACAAAAATAAAAGAAGATTTTGATAAAAAAGTTGCAGAAATTAAAGCATTAATGAAAAATCCTCAGCAAGATGCTGGTTTGCTTAGTAATTCTGTAGATTTTAGAGATAAAAATCTAATTTACTCCAATTCGGATGGAGTTTTTACTAGTAGTAAAGACAAAATAGAAAATTATCCTGCTAAAGGGTATCCATACAAGTGTGGAGTCAAGCTTAGTTTTAGTGCAGATGGTACAACAGAACTAGAAGTTGAGGCTGGTGGTGAAGATGATTTATACGGAATATGCATTGATATAGATGAGTTTAGCAAAACAGCCACTATTGTTCCAATTACAAATAATTTTGAGGGTTATTTAGTAGCAAAAGATTCTACGCTTAAAGTAAAAGACAAACTTGTTTTTAATAAAGACGGTGCTCTTGAAAAGGTGACTGGAGCACCACCAAATAAGGCAACTATTAATGCGATAGCGTTGTCTGATGCAAAACAAATTAGTAACGATGTTTATTTAATAAAAGTAGCAGTATTTGGAAATAAAGCTGTAAGTAAAAATTAATGATATTTGGGAGGATTTAATATGGAATTATTTGATGAAAATTATTATGCAAAAGCTGTGGCTAATATTATAGGGGAAGTTAAAGATCCTATAATGTATAAATGGTTTTCGCATGATCAAATTGAAGATGTTGATCTTCAGATGGGCTACCAAAGAACTGTAAAGTGGGATGCGTTTTTAAATGCTAATCCTACAACGATTGCTAATGAGGTTAATACTATTTCAACTATTGGATTTAGTTCTGAAGTGGTAAGACTTAATTACTTAAAATTACAGTACAAATTTAGGCACTTAAAGCAGGCGTCTGAAAAATTTTACACTTCAGACTCATATCTTGGTGACATTAATAACAATTTACTTCCTTTTTCTCAAGCCTATAAGCTTGCAAGTAGCGAAATTATCAAACTTATTAATCACTTTGTACTAACAGGCACTGTTTCAATTCAAAAAGATGGAAAAAATCAAAAACGTCTACTTCCCAATATGTATGGACTTCTTAATATGCCACATCAAGTAAAAGAAGAAGTTGCTAGTGGTGATAAAGATAAAATGGATAAAATATTTGAAAAAATTGAGGCGGGACTTTCAAAGTTAGAGCTAGGAGACGAATTTTCTACACCTATGATGGTAATAGTTGACCCTACAACTTCGCTCAAACTCGTAAAGCCATACGCAGCAGCACAGGGTGCAGCAAGTAGCTGCGAAAAATGGGAGGATGTTTTGATTCAAACTATTAAGGCTATTAATAATAGAGAAGATGTCTACATTGAAACTTCAAACTTGCTAAAACATCAAATACTTATTTACCCATTAAACCCAGAACTTATTAAGTTTAAACCTAGCAAGTATATGTTACCTACACCAAATGAACAAGTGGATAAAGATTCAACTGATATTGCTCATTCATACATTGATTTTGTTTTAGGAGGGCTACTTGCTACTAGAAAAACTATTTTGCAAGTACATATTAAACAAAGTTAAAAACATAAGGTAAATCGAAGTGAGCGAACAAAAAAACTTACAAACACAAGTTGAGGCTGAAGAAGAACTTTTGGTAACAAAACTTCATTCTGAAGTGTTATTGTTACTAGGAATAGACAAACTTGCATTAAGCAGACAAAATTTTCTACTTCATTTATCTTTACTTCAAGCTATTCTAGTAACACGTGGTATTGATGCTAGTTCACTTACATATGAACAAATATTTTTACTTACCTTTTACCATATGGGTTGTCAATTAAGAAAACAGGGAGTTGTTCGAGAATTTGAATTTGATAGGATCAAAAAAGAGAAATTCAATGAGCTTGAACTTGATTATTATCCTAGTAGCAGTGGAGGCGAAGAAGGCGGCGAGGGGAGTTGTGGCTCAAACAAAAATTTTTGTTCACAACTTGATGCATTTTTAGAAAAACTAAAAAGAGAAACTTCAACGCCATCTTGTGTGGGGGTTGTCTAATGAATGGTGTTAGAAAAAGACTTTCTGATATGTCATTTCGCATGATCAACGTATTTAAGGATCCTAAACCCTTAAAGTTTTATAAAGGTACTGTTGTAAAGCTTGAAAATGATTCTTCTTATCAGAGAGTATTTGATAAAAATAGGTACACTGAATTCGCAGGAGTTATTATTGACATAAAGCCACAAGAACTTGCAATTCTTTATGATTCTGATATGTCTGATATTCAAGGGTATTCCAAACTTTACACATATCAAGACCTTAACTATGAACTAAAAGATCGAATATCAATTGCAGATTTAGTTTACTTTGAAATATTTAGTATTGACTCTTCAATCGGATATTTTACTTTGGTTTTAAAGGAATTTATATGGACAAACTAGAATTTAAAATGGAATTGGGAATTGGGTGGTTTGGTGGTCGTGCAGGTATTGCTAAAATGCATGAAAAAGGGAGTAGTAATTTACCAGCAAGAAAACATTTAACCAAAATTGCTAGTAGTTCTGAGTTTAGAGAATATATCAATAATAGCTATATAAATTCTAAATTTAATCTTGACCCTAAATCGGGAATGGAGGCTATTGGGCAAGCTTTTATAAGGTACTATGAAAATTATCTACTATCAGCACAAGTCACCCCATCCTTAAAGGCTAATACAATCAAAAGTAAGTTTAAAAGGGGTAGTAACGCTGCAGCAATTCCACTTGTTGATACAGCCAAAATGTTATCAGAGATTACTTATAAGGTAACACTTGAATGATTTTAACTTTAGATATGGTATTAAATCATTTAACTCAAATATTTAAAGGGTTTAAGGCGTATGCAACTGAAAATAATTTTGAGTGCGATATTATAAATACCTACAATCATCCATATCTTTCAAAAATCACAGCTGCTAGCTCAAATATAATAGCATTGAAATTTGATGGTACAGAAAATCTATTTGATCATAATTCTAGAGCCGGTGTATTTTATGAAAATGCTTTGGAATTTAGTATAAATTTTCAAATATATATTATTGCAATAGTGTTAAACGCCAAAGACTTTGACGCTAATTCACGCATGTTAATGCTTTATAGTATGCTTAGTGACTTTCTACACAATAAAGCTCATAAGTATACTTTGCCCAGTCTACAACCCGAATATATTAATAAAATTAACTTCTACATTTACCCAACATCTAATATGCAAACAGTTGGACTGATTAATTTAGGCACAAAATATAGCAACCATGCATACAGTGCATCTATAGCATTTAATGCTAGTGTAAAAGCAATTGAAATTTTAAAGGAGGAATACGAAATTGCCGCAAGATACAATTAGTGTAAGTTTGCTTGACTCTAGAATTCAAGCTAGTAGGCCCAATTATTATAATCCACTTTTGGTTTACAAAACAGCTAAAATCAAAGTTAATAAAGATGTTGCTAGCTATAAAATATTGAATTTAACCGTTAATAATTATGAAAAACAAATTGAAACTTTGGAAAAAGAGAATGGAAATGGAGAAGATCAGTTTGGGAAAGAAAAAACACTGCTTAAAACCGCAATGTCGAATTTTTTCAATTCAAGTGAAGAATCATTAAAATCCGCTGTTCTTTTTATTTATAAGGATAAACCCGAAGAGTTAAAAAAAATATCTTAAAGTACATCGACACACTTTTGTTGTACTTATTAATACTGAGGGTGATAATTCCGATGATGGACTTAAGATTTATAAAGATGATTATGATAAGTTTAAAACGCCTTCAATTTTTTTTGTATTCTCAACTAAAGAACAAGAAATAAAAGAACTATTTAAAGATAAAGGCAATACTGAAAAAGAAAAAATATTGCTGTAAACAGCAATAATAAAGACAATTTACACCTCAAATTTATAAGTCAATATTTACATCAAGCTAGTATTTTTCATGCTGTAAATCCTTATGGCATGCCGCTGGCTGCTACACCACTTGTTGATGATACTGTAATTGGAAAGTTGCGAACTGCAAAAATCAACTTTTATTCACTTCTTAATGAAACTGGGCTTGATGGTGTACCCGCCTTTAAAGAGGGTGTCGATCTAGCTGGAGGTGCAATAGACGAACAGTTTACATATCACTATATAAAAAATGAAGCGATTATTGAGCTTATTAGAATTTGGAATAAAAACAATAGACAAAACAGCAAACTATCTGCACTACAACTTAGTGGTGCTAGAGACAATGCATATACTTCAGCAATTGAGTGCCTGCTCAAACGGTTTGTGGATAGAGGACTGATTATTGAGTATAAAAATTTAAGTCTTACTCTTTCTCCTACACCACAACTTAAATTAGAACTCAGTGTGAATATTACTTATAACTTTAGCATTAATGCTGTTGCTTTAGTAATTACTACTCAAGATATAGTTGATTATCAAAACAGCTTAAGTGCTTAAAAGGGGGTCTAAAAATGCAATTTTATGATTTAAGAGAAGTTTATTTTTCAATTGGTGGTACACAGCTACATAGTGGCAAACTCGAGCTTACAAGCGAACCTACAACAAGAGCAGTAATTAGTAGTGAAGATAAAGGTATGCCCGTAATAAGCTTAAGAGATCCCAAAACAATAACTTATGTTTTCAACATTGAAGTTACACTAGGTAGTCATGACTACATTTTGTTAACTGAACTTTCTGATGAACAGTTTTATAACATGGATGTGAGAAAAGATGATAAAATGCTTGATTTAGCATTCAATGATAGAATTGCTACCAAAATTATTTCTAACTATGCAATTTTTACTGAAGAGCCTTCAAGAAGTTATTCTGCTGAGGCCGAAAAAGTAACTTTTGAAATTCGGGCTATTAATTGCCAAAAATCTAAACCAAACAACTCTTAAAAGGAGACTCTTATTATGATAATGAGATATAAAATGAAAATTTTAACTAAAAATAAAACTTATGAATATCCACTAAAAGTATTACCGGTCTATGAATGGGATAGAGTACTGGGATTTAATCAAAGTGACGCTGTTTTAAAGCTTAATGAGGTTAAATACTTAAGAGAAATCACAAGCTTAATAGTCCAAAATTTTTAGACGAATTCTATTTGATTTTAGATCAAAATAGAGAATTTATTTCTTATTATAAAGACTATCTTATTGCAATAATTTACACTGCACAATTTAATACTTTTCATTTAGACAATGATCTAAAAACCCCCGCTTTGGTTTTTCTAAGTGAATATGAAAATAATGTTGGTGACTTTATTACTTTTGACTATATCAATGAAAATTTTGAATATGAAAAAGTAGCCACTTCACTTTCATCAAGTACATCAAATTCCAATGAGCTGGTTGCTAAATGAGCAAAAGAAATAGAGATATTGATAAAGCCATTGCAAGTCTTAATGAGACTAGAAAAAAATATTTTAACTTGCTTGACGAGATTAAGAACGACAAATATTATTTTCCAGTAATTATGAATATTTGCTCATACGACAATGTAAAAAAATTGCCTTATGACGAGCTTTTAGAGGTCAATAGACTTTCTGATATTAAATTAGAAAAAGAATTGTATGAATTAATTTTAAGCAAGTGAGGGCTTAGTGAGCGACAAATTCACCATTAAATTTAAAGGTATTCTTGATCATGCTGCCACAAAAAAGGCTATCGAACAAGATATTTCCAAAATGGAAAAATATCTTAAACCTAAAAAATCTAGTTTGGGTAGCACTAAAGATATTGTAAAAAATAATTTGTCGGACAAGAAAAAAGAACTTAGCAAACAATCTAAATTCGAAAGCCTAAGAGAGCGTGTTGAGAAATATAGACTTACACAAACTAAAAAGCTTGTAAAACAGGGCATGGGTTTTGAGAAAGCCAGAAAAGAGGCTTTCAAAAGATCTTTGATGTCTGATAGAGACAAAAGACGACTTGAGTATAAAGAGCTTGCAAAAGAATCAAAAGCAAAAAATAAAATGTTAGCAGCCTCTCAAGGAAAAGGACTTGTTGCCAAAATTGCAATAGGTAGTGCTCTTGGAAATGTCATTGGCAACGCTATGAGCAAAGTTGGGGGCGGGCTTATTGGGTTTTTGTATGGTTTTATGAAAAAATCAGTTGAAAATGAATCCAAGCAAAAGAAACTACAACAACTCAATAATGTGTTTTACAGTGACAAAGAACGTAATAAAATTTGGAATGCCATTAAGGGAATGAAAGGATTTGAGCGCGATTTAGAAAAAGAAGATTTGCTGCGAACAGCTAGCGTGCTTAAAGGCGACATCAGAGAATTAAAACTTAATGATGAAGAGGGAGAGAATGTATTAAATGCAACAAAACTAGCAGCTATGTTTAGAAGTACGGGGCTTGTTGGTGATAACGAAAGTGCTGTTGAAGTTGTTTCAAAAATACTTAAAGGGGAACTTACAGAAGCTTTTAATATATTGAAACCTATCGACAAATTTGGAGAAAAATATCTAGAAGCCATGAAAAACAAGTTAGAGTTTCTAACTCAAGAGGGAGGGAAAAAAAACTAAGGCCAGAGATAATTGCAGACTTAATAAACGATATATCATCTTTAAAGATAATGGGTCATTCCGACAAACTTTCTGAAGGTAAAAGTAAATTGGATAAAATAGAGCAAAGTCTTGAAAAGACAACCAGCAAAGTTTTGATGCCGGTGATTGGCAAAATAACCGATATTATTGATAAGGTTATGGATTTTGATTTTAACAAAATCATACAAAAAGACGTTGATGGCATACGTGATGGGTTAAATGGCGCTCTTGGTGGAATAAAAAACTTTGGCAGCTCAGTATATAATACTGCTAGTAATGTTGCTAGTAATGTTTTGTACTACGCGAATCCTTTGAATTATTTTCCAGGATTTAGAAATAACAACAATAACACCGGGGGTGATGATTCAGTAAATTTCAAATAAAAAGGAAATTCTATGGATATTAACAATGAAAATATTATCAATAATAATCTTGAAAAGAAAAATAAAGGAATGTCTCAAGCAGAGGTCTCTCAGATAACAAGAGATGTAATAACCCAAATATTTGCTCTTTTTGGAGCAGATAATTTTTTAGTGTTATTTCCAAGAATGGATTTAAAAGGTTTTGGATATGTTCCACAATTGTTTTTTATAAAACCAAAAACGGAGCTCATAACACGCACTTACAATACCAGCTGTTCCAAAAGACCGGTTATCAACTATTATGATAGAAAAGCGGAATATGTCAGCTATAATCCAGTAATGACCGGTGAAAATATCTCTTTAAACAGCGGTGTATTAACCTCACTATATAAAGAAATGATTTCACCACTTAAAATGACCGTTTTTGGCAATTCTATGCTACGTTTTGATGCTCATCTTGTAAAAGAACAAATGGCCAATAGAATACAAGCACAAGTCCCTTTTAGTATCTACAGTCCAACTTTTGGCTTAAAAGAATTAGCTGTAATTACAAGTCTTTCGTTTAAGGACACTCCTTTCATTGATGAAATTGAAGTTAGCCTATCAATAGAAATAGTAAAAACATTCGCATTAGAAAAATATAAAGGATAATTAATGTTGCTACTACAATATGATTTTAAAATTGAGTTCTACAAAGAAAAACAATCCCTAGAAAAGGATACAAACACTAGAGTTTCTTTAATTGAAGAAACTCCTAAAATTATAATAAATACACAACATGGAATTCATGTTGATATTACCATATCTAATGAATTTTCAAATTATAATTTTGTAAAATCTAAACGAACAAAAATTGTACTTTGGAATTTGCCCTAGACTTCACCAACGACATTGAAGTAGGAGATATAGTAAAAATACGCTATAAAAAATTTGCTCATGAAAAAAATTTTGATTTCATAATGTCGGGATATTTAGGGACTCCTATGAGTACTGATTATCCTGGTGGGGATTTTAGCGTTGAGCTTGACGTTCGGTTAGCGGTTAGTAGCAACTTCTTTAATCGAAAATTAGATAACAAAAACTTCAAGGGTAAGACGGTTCAAGAGGCAATAGAATCTGTATTTCCCAATCGCAATATTATTAATATGGACAAAGAAGGTCGTCTTAAAATCATTGACAAAGATATTTATGCCACAACGCCAAAAGAGTTTGTTGAAAAAATCAAAGGAATATATATTCATGACGTAATAGCTGATATTGGCGGCGACAGCTTTGATGTTGAATGTAATTTTATATTTACTAAGGATAGAACAATTGAAACAGATGAAAATTACAAGGCTTTAGAAGATTATGGACTTGAATTCATTCCACAACAAGAAATTGCTATTGAAGGTGAATACAAGTTAAGACGTGTATATTGGAACGCACAAACATTTTACACACATAAACTAAAAATTGGCGATAAGGTTTCATTTATTGATGGATTAGGAAAAATGATAAAAACCACCATAAAAGAAACAAGTGCAAGACTTAGCAACGCAGGAGAGTGTTCATTAATACTTAAATTAAAGGATGATTCTGATGATTCTGATTAAATGTATAAAGTAAAAGGGGATTAAAATGACTAAAGACTATAAAATTTACAGAATGAATCAGCGTCTTTATGGACATGCTTTAGCGCAAGAGGACGTTAAAAATTGGATTTATTCAAACATTTTTATAATTAAAATTGGCACTGTAAAGGAGTTTAAACAACAAACTCAAGAAGCTATTGTTACAATACCCGAATTTGAAGATTTAGAAATTCACACAAAAAATATCTCTAATATCAGTTTAGAACTATCAAAAGGTGAT
Source organism: Borreliella mayonii (assembly GCF_001945665.1). Lineage (NCBI taxonomy): Bacteria > Pseudomonadati > Spirochaetota > Spirochaetia > Spirochaetales > Borreliaceae > Borreliella > Borreliella mayonii. Next base: position 10,768 of record NZ_CP015783.1, read on the forward strand.
AACGTTTTACTGCTTCAATCAAGCGTTAATATTTTTGATAAAAATAACGATATTCACTTTGACAAACATCACTTTTATATACTTAGTGCAATTAGCCCAAAGACTTTAAATCTAATCTCTGATACTGTTAAAATTAAAGCAAACAATAATATTGAAATAGCTAACCAAACAACTAGCTTAAAAACAATTCTCAAAAATATTGTAAGTGCTATTGAGGGTATAAAAATCGCAACCACACAAGGAGGCCCAGTAATTGAATCAGTCAGTCTAAAAATAGCAACCACTAAAATTAATTCTGATATTAATAGTTTGTTTAAGTAATTTTTGATAAATATGGTATAATTACTAGTATGGATTTAAGATTAGGCAATAATTTTGAATTGGTATTTAATAACGATTTATCACTTGTTGATGGAATTGATGAACAAAAACAAAGATTTTTGATATTTTTAAAAACCTTAAGGGGTAGTTTAAGCTATGCTCCTCATTGGGGACTGGACTATTTCTTGCTTTTAAAGCTGTTAAAAATTAACAATCTTCACGCTGTAAAAAATTATTTTCATGAAATATCTAAAGAGCTTAACTTAGATTTAATAAATATTTCAACTGCTATACAAGACAACAAAGCACATATATCCTTTTTTTTCTCAGGCGATGTTTTGAATATGGAGTTTAATTTATGAGCATAGTTTTTGATTCTGATTTTGGCATTTTAAAACGTACAATTAAGGATATTGTAAGAACAAAAAGAGAATATTTGCGTGTAAATTATGGGATTAATATTGATGATAATCAAAGCTCAATTTATAACATTATTGCGTCTTCTTTAGCATTAATTGAAGAAGAAATAATTAATGAGCTTAATCTCTTTTTTTCTAAAATGAAACCGGGTGGTACTTATTGGGCTGCTATTGAAGAACACATTTCTTCTAAAAGCACAACTTACAGCGCGGTTCGCAAAGCTTTACTTAATCTTGATGGGGTTGAGTACACTAATATTAAAAGTGCAGCTGGTAAAGCCAACATATATCTAATTCTAAAGGAAATTTTACTAGACTCTAGTAAATCTAATATTAATAGTCCTGAATTTAAAGCAAAACTTTGGGAAACATTATATCTAACAACTCCTAGTGGTACTTTACTTGAGGGAGACATAGAAATTGATGGTCTCAATTCAACTGGACAACGTAAATCCTATAAAATATCACTAGGGAAAAGAAAATATGTTTACATGAAAGTAAAGTATAAACTTGACCTTAAAAACTATCTCTACTTAAACATAGACTCTCAAATTAGGGACATTTATTCTAGGATTATTTCAAACAACTATTCTGATATGGGAATTAGCTTTGAATATCAAGACTTTTTTGCTCCAGTTAATGAAGTTAAAGGAATTAAGTTTATGGAAATAAGCACTTGTATTAAAGATACAGACACTGAGAGTATTACAAAAATTGGTGATAGCGATTTTAAAAAAAATCAAGATATTACCATTAATGATGACACAATGCTACTTTTCAATACGACAGATAGATTGCTTATTGATATTGGATAGTTAACAAATATGAAAATACCCAATCTTTTCAAAAACACCGAAATTCATAAATTTATACGTACAGAAACAGAATATGCACAAGCATTGCTTAATGAACTTAAGTCCCTTAATTCCAACTTCATGTCCATTAATGTAATAGAAAATATAAAATCAAGATATATTGCAATATGGATATCTCAAGTTTTATCTATCTTTTATGCAAAAACTCAAACTTTACAAAGTATTACAAGCAATATTAATAGTGTTATTTTTGCTTTACGTCATATTGGCACTGATGAGTCATTTAGACTGATTTTCAAGACCTTTTTAAATGTGGACATTGAAGTTACTACTCCTGAAGCTGGGGTTATTGATATCTCTTTAAAAGGGGCAATAAAAACAAACTTTACTACATTTATTTCGCCTAGCACTAAAAAAGGAAAACGACTAAAAAAGATAATTCTTAGAGAAAAGAAACCTGGATACGCTGCATCTAAAAAGGCTTTAGTATTCAACTCACTTCCTAAGGGCTATGATCATTCAATTTATGCTTTTATTAAGAGAATTATTCCTATTGGTAGAGTTCTCAAAATTAATAATACAGATGGTAACAATATTATTGCTTTCAACAACTAAGGGGGTTTTATGGCTGATGATCAAGAAAAATTACTAATTGATGAAGAAGAAACGGTTCAAATAAAAGATTTAAATAAAGTTACGACCGTTAACAATACTGATCTTTTACTGCTTGATGATGGAGCTGCAAGCAGTAATGCTATCACCTTTAAAAACTTTTTAGATGCTTCTAAAGACAAAATATTTAAAGGAGAAGGATTAGACTATTTTAAGCAGATAATTAAGTCTACAATTGCCGAAGAACTTGCAGCTGATAAAGATTTTGTAGAAAAAATTTATGCTAAAATAACGGACAAATTAATTAACAACGATTCTACTAATATTTCTAACCTTTTTAGTAAAATTAAATCACGCCTTACAAATAGCATATCATCAGCCACTCTATCTAGAAATGATGATCTTTTGATAATGTCTTCTTCAAGTATTCAAAAAACACCCGTTCCAAAACAACTGCTTGGAGTACCATCAGATTTTTCACATGGAAGAAATTTTGCATACGGACCAACGCTTTATTCGTCTGACTACAAGAACAAATCAATAACTATTAAGTTGGAGCACACTAATAATGCAACTCTTATTTTTTATAAATATAATGATAATGACCCCATTTACCTTGATATTGAGCTTGACGTAGAACACTACAGTAATAGCGAGAGTAAAGTACTTTATCTAAGATATTCCGATGAAAGTGAAACAAGTATGGCTTATGAGCAATCAGACGCTCCCCCAAGGACTATCTAGTAGATTTCCCATGTATAAAGGATGGTATATTCAAAAAAGAGCCTACCTATCAGGGGGCCCCATCCCGAAGCTTTTAAAGCTGTAAACTTCTTTAGCAAAAATTAAGGTTTTGATATATAATGTATATACAAATAAAAAATTAAAATAAAGGATTAAAAAATGGATACTATTAAATTAACAGAGCTTCTTATCAATTTAAACGAAATTAAACTTATAGCCGTAATGATTTTTGTAACAGTACTGGTTTTAGGAGTGTTAATTCTTCTCAAGCCTTTATTAAAAGACATATTGACTATTGTAATAGGCAAGATTTTTAAGAATGGCAATAGTAATGGCAAAAATCACATTAAAAAAAGAGATTAACTTATGAAATTATCCAAAGATAATGTTGAGTTTGGACTTACGTCTTTATCAACCCTTATTGATATATTTTCTAAATTTGAAGATGAATTTGATGAAATTGCACATAAAGGATTCTTTTTGGTTTATGAGCTGTATTCTCATTATAAATTAATCTATACAGCAAATATGGAAAGACTTGAGAGTGCATTAACCCCAGCAATAAATGCGGCACTCGCTCCATTAAATGAAAAAATCAATCAATGCATTGACTTAGTTAATTCTGATGAAAAAAATCTCAAAATATCTAATGATCTGAAATTCAATCAGGAAGGAAAACCTATCTATAAGGAAAGAATAAATAATGCAAAATAACACTATTGGTTTAGGACTTAATTTACTATCCAGCTTAACTAACATAGCTAAAACTGATACAAACATAGATCATAATTACATTAATACTTTTAGTAAAGTAATAGATTTTTTCTACAAAACATATATAAGCACACTAAAATCTATGGAAACAGCTGAGTCAACTAAAATATTTGAAGAAATACAAGACATTTTAAAATACAACATTGAGATAATAGAGGCTATCTCTACTGATAAAAGCAAAAGAATTATCACTTCACTTAAAGCAACACGTAACAAAATTATGAAAGAATATATCAAAATACTTAAAAGAGGTGAAAATGCTTAAAAGATTGCATTGTCTACTAATTGCTTTGCTACTATGTTGCACCACTATTGCCAACCTACCAGAAGAGCCAAAACCGCCAATTATTCCAACGCTAAAATCTTTAGCTAAATATGAAACACAACTTTCAGAGTATGTTATGTACCTAGTAACATTTTTAGCTAAAACAAAAGTTAAAGTTAATGATCCAAATTATCCAGAATATCCTTATCCAGACTTATCAACACTAAAAGACGAACACTCCATAACTGCAGTAAAACACAATATCAACATATATTTAGAGTACATTAAAAAAACAAAACCAATAGCGGAAAAAGTCTATAATAAATATTCCCAGTTAAAAATGTAAATTACAAAAAGGTTTTTCTTGCAAGAAATCCTATTTTACATATAAAAATCTCTAAAGCCAATTAATCTAAAATAGTGTATAATATGACTATAAGGGAAAATTTTATGGAAACAGTGTCAACAAATATTGCAAGTGTAACTCAAGAACAAATATATAAAGAATTTATTAGACTGGGCATGGAACAATTAATAGCACAAGATTTATCTAAAAGATATTATCACAATGAACTAACATATAGAGATTTAGAAAATTTAGAAAAACAATTTGATATAAAATTTGATAATCTTGTTTCTAAAATAGATAATGCCAAAAGTGAACTTAATACCAAGATAGATAATGTAGAAAAGAATTTACAAAAGGATATATCTAATTTAGACATCAAGATTGATTCCGTAGAGAAGAATTTACATGTTAAGATTGATGCTATTAAAAGCGAACTTAATACTAAGATTGACAATGTGGAAAAGAATTTAAATCTAAAAATAGATGGTTTAGATACTAAGATAGATACTGTAGAAAAGAATTTACATGTTAAGATTGATACCGTTAAAAGCGAACTTAATACTAAGATTGATAATGTAGAAAAGAATTTAAATCTAAAAATAGATGGCTTGAATATCAAAATAGACAATGTGGAAAAGAATTTAATGTCTCTTTCAGAAATGCTTAAATGGGTATTGGGAATTATGGGAGCAATGTCTATAACAATGATAGCCGGACTAATATTTGCTTTCATTTCTAAATAGCTACTACCTCACTTAAAGAATATCAATTCAAATAATAATTGTTTATCCAATATTTAGTATTAATACTTAGTTAAGTGAATATTAATAATAAAAAAAGGAGTAACAATGAAAATCATCAACATATTATTTTGTTTATTTTTACTAATGCTAAACGGCTGTAATTCTAATGATACTAATACTAGCCAAACAAAAAGTAGACAAAAACGTGATTTAACCCAAAAAGAAGCAACACAAGAAAAACCTAAATCTAAAGAAGAACTTCTTAAAGAAAAACTAAATGATGATCAAAAAAAACACCTTGACTGGTTAAAAACCGCTTTAACTGGTGCTGGAGAATTTGATAAATTCTTAGAAAATGATGAATCTAAAATAAAAACAGCGCTTGATCATATAAAAAAAGAACTTGACAGCTGTACTAGCAATAATGCTGAACAACAAAAGACCACTTTCAAACAAACAGTTCAAGGCGCACTTAGCGGGGATATAGACAAATTTACAGAGCAAGCAAGTAGTACGTGCAATAATGGTGGCTAATAATCTAACAGCCCCCTATTTGGGGGCTTTAATATTGCTATGCTGCAAATATATAATTAAATTGTCTTTCTTTTTTCAACATGCAAAAGAATTTTAATACTTTTGTTTTATAAACGTCTCGATTATCAGACATAAATACTTTAAGCTTATTTAGATCATCAAATCTATTAGTTTTATTGAAATATTTTTTTAGAATATTTACCCAATATTCTATACTCTTAAGCTCAGCATTCTTTTCAAAAAGATCTTCTAAAGCATCATCATTATCAGTACATAATACCCGAATAAGAGCATTTATATTATTTTTTTCTTCACCTTCATTTACCCAATTTTTTATATTAAACAGTGCGTCTCTAAAAATTTCATAGCAATAAGCCTTGCCAGATTTTAAGTTTTTATTAAAGCTGTTTAGTTGATTTTTTTCTTGATTTATGTCCTTTTTTTGTTCTTGTTTTTGATTAACACTAACTTGTTTGTTAGGCATAGAATTTTCGTTTTCATAATTATTGTAAATAGGTGCTGCATCAGCGTCCACTTCACTTTTTATATGAAGACATGCAACTAAAGCATACCTTTTGAAATAAGTAATAGCTGATCCAACTAGTTGTGGCACTGTATTTACAACATTTTTAGACCCGCTTTCATTATTCCATTGTAAGTTTTCTGTAAGCATTGGTGTATCAAAAGAAAATTCATATCCAGTACTTGTACTGTAAAATGTGGTCCTAATAACATGCTCTTTTTGACCATCTACAAATTTAGATATTGTATATTGCTCAAAATCAAGCTCTAAATTGTGCTTATAAATAACATTTTCAATTTCTTCTACTATTTCATTGAAATTCTGATATTTGTATCCATACCCTTTAAGGCTTTTGTCAATCCCTGGTAAATTCATTTTTAGGGTTTTCATATCTTTTCTGAAGCTTATTTTTGCTTGAATATTATTTTGTATTTCTTGATTATTATTGTTTGAAAGATTTTCCATCTTTTTCCTCCGTTTATATGTATTAATAAATATAAGTATATAGCAAAAACTATTTTTGCCAACTTCTTTACAAAAAATTTTTACAAAAAGTGCGGGCTTAGCTAAATTCTCTTGTTAAAGAACTTAGTTAAGCCCATATCTTTATTTCTTGTAAATTCATATAAACGGTAGAAAAAATGCGAACATTTTACTACGCTATTTGTAGTATAAGTCAACTTAGAATTAAAATCAATTTATATTTTTACTAAATTACAAATTTTTATATTAATTTAACAAAATTAATAATTAAAATTTAATATTTTTTTAGAAAAGTATTTACTTTTAAATCAAAATTTTGCACTATATTAGTAATTACTAATACATGTAAACGGAGAAAAAAAATGCAAAATTTCCCAAATAAAACAAAAATTCCAACTTGCCACAACAAACACCAACACAAATTAATATCTCTTACTTCAACACTAGATTTTCTAAACAAAAAAGATAAAAAATACACACAACAAAACATACTCTATTACTATAATGAAAATCTAAAAAGAAATGGGCTAGCTCCCACTACACTAAGAACAATGCAAAATTATCTTTACAAATTAGAAAAAGTACTAAAAGTTACAACGAATTACTACCAACACATGGGTGTAAATTGTGGAACTGAAATTTACTATAAACTAAAGTATCCCAAAAAAGAATGTTACCAGAAAATCAACAAGTACTTTAAAGAACGAAAAAACTCTAGATTTAAATCTAGAGTTAATAACCATTTTAAAGACAATGTTTCTAAAAATAGTAGTGTAAATTCAGTGGAGTGTTTAAATAATAAAAATAATAATACAAAAGAAGAAAGAAAGATTAAAGAAATAGAAAAATATCAACTAAGAAATTATTTCAATAATTGTAACTTTAAAACGGAAGAAGCTCTTTCTATTTTGTATTTAAATATTGATAAAGATACTAAGATTGAGGCAATAAATATCTTAAAACAAAATGAAATTGCCCTAATAAAAAAATTCAATATAAAAAAATCTTGCATGAAAGAAAAACAAAAAAAATTAAAAGAAATTCTATACAACACTAGGAAAAAATTAGAAGAAAACGGGTACAATCCCAAACAATTAGAAATAAATTTACAAAAAGTATACGAAAATTACAAATATAAACCCCATTTTATTATTGAAAATCATAAATATAGCGATTTAAACAATATAAAGCGTAAATTAGAAAAGTCGATTGAAAGAAAAAAAGAAAATTCTCAACAAAATTCTCAAAATTTAAAGGAAAATATTTTCAATATCCTTATTGAACAACTAAAAAAAGAAACAAATATTGAAATTCTAAAGCCAATTATCAAAAAATATTTGAATAACCAAAAGAAAATAGAATACAATAAAGTATTTGGTATATATCATCTTGAATTATCAGAAATAATAAAAAATGAAAAAAATTCTTTAACCACAGAAGAATTTAACATAAAGGCCGTATAAGGATTTAACATGGAAAATGTACCAGAAACTATTGAAACTGTAAAAAAAGGTAAATGTAAAGTTGAATGCCAAAATAAAGAACGCTTTATTTTAATTGAAAAAGAAAATGGTAAGGCAATGTATCATACAAAAATAATGATGGATATTTATAAATTTGGAGTGTATGAGAAAAAACACGAATTTAGATTATCATTGAGGGCCTTATTTAATGGAGAAAGAATTGTTGAAGAAACTCATTTATACCCAATTAAAGAAGGAGATAAATTTATTGGTATTTTTTATGGTTATAGAAAGCCGATTAAAAAGCCGTTAATAAAGTATCAAATAAATGGGACTAGAAAAGCATATGCATTAGCAAGGGCATATTATATGGAATTTAGATTTAAAGCAGGAAGTGTCTTTTGCTATTTTAAGGGGCTATATCGATTATTAGATAAAAAAAGAACAAATAATCATTACAACAAAGTTTTATTTAGTATGTTTACGGATTTAGAACAACAAGTATATAAATTTTATGGGAAGAAATACCCGGAACAGGGACCGTTAATAAAATGGATAATAAAAAACCTAAAATAATAACAATAGCGTCAATTAAGGGCGGTGTTGGTAAAAGTGTATTAACAATAATTTTTGGCTTTATTTTAAAGGATTTTAATAATAAAGTTTTGTTAATTGATATGGATCCTCAAAATAGCTTGACCAGTTATTTTGCTAAATATCTAAAAAGTATTGAAGGTCTTAATTTGTATTATATGCTTAAGGATTATAAAAAGAATGATTTAAATAAATATTTAAATAAGATTAATGAAAAAATGTACATTATCCCTTCTCATCCAATTTTATGTAAGTTTGAGCAAGAAGATGAAAGGTATAAAGAACAGTTATTAGAACATTGTTTAAATAAAATTTTATGCAGCAATAATTTTGATTATGTAATAATTGATACTCCACCCAGTTTGAGTCCGTTATTATTTAATGCTTTGAATATTACGGATGAAGTTATAATTCCTATTCAGCTTGAAAGATGGTCAGTGGAAGCTTTTCCCATGTTAATGGATGCAATAGAAGAAGTTAATATATTTAAGAATAAAGAAATAAAAATATCAATTGTTGAAAATCAATTCATTAAAAATAGAAATACCTTAAAAGATATAGAAGAATTGTTGTATAAAAATTATGGTCTTTTTGTTAAAGGTAAAATTCACAATTTTAATAATATTAAAGTTTTGATTAATGAATTGAAAGAGCCCAATATTCAAGAAATATACTATAAGGAGGCTAAAGAAACTTTAAAAAAAATAATAAAAGTATGCTAACGTACTTTGAAATAAGGAGTCAAAATAATGTCTGAAAATAGAAAAAAAGAACTTATTCTAAACAATAGAAAAGTTAGCGTTAATCAATTTGAAAGCAACAACGATAAAGATAATCAGATAGAGTATGAAAGTTATAAAAATCAATTGCGAAGAATTACTTCAAGCGACATCAATAATAAAATTGAATTGATGGAAATTTTATATAAAATAAGGATAAAAAAACTTTATGAGCTTGATGGTTACAAGAAATTTGAGGATTTTCTTAAGGAATTTGTTATAGCAAGAAGCCAAGCATTTTTATATTTGCGTCTTTATAAAAAAGTTTTATCAGGAGATTTAACAAAAGAAGAAATTAAACAAATTGGTTTTAACCAGGCGTATAAAAAGATTAAAAAATCTGATATAGATAGAAATATTTCAAAACAAAATCCAATAAAACCTCTAAGATTTCAACTTAAAAAACAGGAAAGTTACAATTTTTATAAAAAAAATTCTAAATTTACAAGTTTTATGATGGATGAGATTTTTGAAAATCAAAAAGATTTTCTTAATAAACTTTTAAAAAAATATAAAGAATTAAAAGGATAATAAAGGGGATCTTATGAGTAATTTAGCCTACAATACTCTTAAAATAGAAAATATAAGGTTAGAATTTTTAAATAAAGGGTTTAGTGAAGAGGCAATAGATTTTGTTTTACTTCAGAATGACAATTATAACTTTGAAGTTTTAAAGGAGAAAATGAATTCTTTAGAACAACAAATAATTAATGTAGAAAAGAATTTTCAAAAAGATGTAGACAGTATTTATATTAAAATAGATAGTGTAAATACCAAAATAGATAATGTAGAAAAAGCTTTGCAAAAAGATATATCTAGTTTGGATACTAAAATAGATAGTGTAAAAAACGAGCTTAATGCCAAAATAGATAGCGTAAATACCAAGATAGATAGTGTAGAGAAGAATTTACAAAAAGATATATCTAGTTTAAAAAATGAACTTAATGCAAGCAATAGAACAATACAAGTAATGCTAATAGCAGGAATAACGCTTGCCCCAATTATTTATTCTATATTCAATAAGTATTTTTTCAATTGAGAATGATTAAAATTTTATAAAGTAATAAGTTAGTATATAGCTCTAAAGTAGAACTTATTTGAATTTTTTAACAAGAGAATTTAAATAGGTTCTTTTATTTTAACAAATACAAATTGATTTTAATTCTAAATTGAACTGAATTTAATTGTTTAGTGAGTTTATCTAAAATAAATTAAGCTAAGCCCGCGGCTTTATTAAGCTCTTTAACATGAGAATTTAATAAAGCTTTTATTTATTATAATAATTTCTGTAAAAAGCCTGACAAAAATAGTTTTTGTTATACATATGTATATGTATAGCTAAAAAAATATATTGCTATCAAAAAAATCCAATTAAGTTGGGTTTAGCTAAGTTCTTTAACAAGAGAATTTAAATAAGCCCAACTATTTTTTTGTAAAATTTTTTGTAAAGAAGTTGGCAAAAATAGTTTTTGCTATATACTTATATTTATTAATACATATAAACGGAGGAAAAAGATGGAAAATCTTTCAAACAATAATAATCCACAAGAAAATATTCAAGGAGAGCTCAAAATGATAATTGTTAATCAACAAAGTTTTACTGGTTGTGAAATATTTGAGGAAAAATCTTCTCCCATTAAAGAAAAAAGTAAATTAAGTAAGATAGGTAAGAAATTACCAGGAATAAGTAGTCAAGAGTGTTTTAGATTTAATCGAAATATTGATTTTAGTGTGCAAAGAAACAAGTTAGATAAATACGGTGCTAGTGAAGTAGGCAATATTCTTGTTGGAGGTGCTGGGCTGAAAGATTTAATGATAAACAGAGTGCTTAAATATTTTAATATGAGCCTACCTTTTGAAGAGAATTTATATATGCTCAAGAGCAAAGAGTTAGAGAATTTAGGATTTAGAGAGTTTGTTAAAGCATACGGTGATAATATTGATATTTTATATAAAAATAAATATGCCAACGGTGTTGATAAGTATAATTATTTCAAAAAAATGGGCAGTTCAGAAACTTTAGTGGGCTCAACAATTGATGGCTGGTTTATCAATAATAATGGCGATTTAGAACTATTAGAGATTAAAAGTAGCGACTCTAATTATATGAGTAGTGCTATTGCTGAGTACAATAAAAATGGCAATTTTTTAAGCAGTAAATATTTTTTCAAATATTATGTACAAGCACAAATGCAGCTAGCATGCACTGGGCTTAAGCATTGTAATTTATTCTTTTTAATAGATGCTGCACCAATTAACTGTAAGATTAAAAGAGATGAGGTCTTAATATCAAAAGTGTTTGAATTTGTTAATAAATGTGAATTAGAAATTATAAATTTAAAAAAAGATATTTATAGTAACTATAGAGAGGAATACTTAATGGCACATAATTTTAACGAGGATACGTTTATAAAACTTGTTGAAGATTTGGCAGAAAGGAGTGATTTTTATAGTTCTGGAGTTGAGTTTGATTGGGCAAAAGAATTTGTAGAATATGTTGATTGTGTAGAGCTTGAAATTACAGATAGGCAAGTTGCTGAAAATCTTGCATGTGATCTAATGGAGGTTGATAGCGCAAAAAAAGAATTAAACAAAATGCAAAGCGAACACAAAAAAAGAGAAAAGTATCTTAAAGATTTAATCAAAATGAAAACCCACAATATTACGAATATATGTCCACTAATTGAGCATGTAAATTATAGGTTTAGAGAATTTGTGTTCACTTTTGATTCTAAGAAAAGAGCAATATCAGATAGATTAAGTGGACTACTACCAACAAGTGAAACATTGTTTTTCCCTAGCAATATAGCATTTACAAATAGTGTTAGTGTCCCCATGTGAATGGGTGCACTAAAAAATTAAAAAAATAAATTTAATATAGGAGGATTAATTAATGCTTATTAATAAAATAAAACAAGATAATAGAACTTTAAGACCGGAGATACAAAAATGGGGTTGTTACTTTTTGTGTCTACATTACTATACAAGTCTATTCAAGAAACGTGAATTTAGTGCGTATGAGATAAATGCAGCGTATTATAGATTTATAGGACTTGGATATATTAAGAGTAATTGTTTTATTATAAATCCATGTATGATACTTAATTATTACGGAATTAGAAGTAGCGTGAGATATGAATCTTTAAATTATTTAGGTGCAGCCAATGAATTTGAAATAAGCGAAGTTAAAATCGATAAGGTTAATGGATATCACTTTATAGCAACAAAAAATAAAGAAATATTATATGATTCACTTGACTTGAAGCCTCGTGGGAAAATATTTAAAGTAACTTCAAAGCGTATATTTAGACTAAAGTAGTTTTTTTTAAAGTTTAAGGTTATTTTTCATGCATTTATAAGCGTGAATTTTATTAGCAGCAGAGAGTCCATAGATATTATCAATTTCGGAAGTTGAATAATATTTCATAAGTTCTTTAATTTGGAAAGAGTTATAGCCATTAGATTTTAAATTTGAAATAAATAAGTTTCTAAATAAATGGAGCGATTTATTGGCACGAAATCCTGATCTTTTGAGAAGATTTTTAAATTTTCTAGAAATATTGATAATATCAATTTGGTTATCTTTAAATTTGTGTTTGGTTTTTTGGAAAAGATAAGTACGCCTTGAGTCAAGATTTTTTTCGTTAAAATAATTTTCGTGAGCTTTTTGAATAGCCTGGAACTCTTCAGAATTAATGATAATTTCTCTAATACAAGTGACATTTCTTTTTTTAGCGATATTTACTTTTATATTGTAAAAAATTTCTCCAGTTTTGCTTAGTAAGGAAGTAATATCTTGCATTTTTACTTTTTGAATTTCGGCACCCCTACACCCACTTATTGCGAGTAGATGTAGAAACCAACCAGAAATAGGGTCAATTTTTTTTAATGTTTTAACGCATTTTTCAATTATTTTGATAGCTTTTGGGGTCAAATAAAACTTAGGAGTTGGTTTTGAAGCTTTTTTAGTAGGCTTAGAAGAAATTTTTAGTGAATTTTTAAGAATTTTATTTTCATTTACCACATTTTGATAATCTTGAAATAGTTTGAGCATAAAATCCATGTTGAAATTATTTAAATTAAAATAATTATTCATATCCATAAAATCCTCTCCTTATAAGTGTTACTTTTAAATTAAGTAAAAGCAATAAAAATTAATTAAAAATGTAATTTATATTGTACCAAAAACTAAAAATTTTAGTCAAATTTTGTGTGTTCTCATTGCATGCGAAATTTGGGTTGTAGGGTGGCTGTGATAAACAGAATGGGCAGTTTTTGAGGGTGTCGGCTAAGAAAGACTATATACTTTAGCTAATATATAGCAAAGACGCGGAAATTTAATTTGTATGTGTTTTATAGTCTTTTGTAATGGGCGGGGCATTTGCAATGGAGAGATTTTTGCGAGTTGGTTAAAATTACATTTGCGTTTTGTTAATATGTAACAGCTGAATGTAACAAAATTATATATTTAAATCTTTGAAAAATTGTAATTGTTTGGGGTTGTGGTAAACTTAAGGCTTATGGAGTGGATTATGAATAAAAAAATGAAAATATTTATTATTTGTGCTGTTTTTGTGCTGATAAGTTCTTGCAAGAATTATGCAAGTGATAAAGATATAAAACAAAATGTGGGTGAGAAAGTTCAAGAATTTGTAGATAAGATTTTAGATCCAGTAAAGGATAAAATTGCTTCAAATGGTCCAATAGCAGATGAATTGGCAAAAAAATTACAAGAAGAAGAAAAGGTAAATAACGGGGAAGAAGAAAATGATAAAGCTGTCTCTTTAGGAGAAGAATCAAAAGAAGATAAAAAAGAAAATGAGCAAGCTGTTAATTTAGAAGAAAAAAATGCGGAAGAGGATAAGAAAGTTGTTAATTTAGAAGAGAAAGAAGGAGAAGTTAAAAAAGAGACTGAAGAAGATGAAGATAAAGAAAAAATAGAGGAACAAAAACAAAAAGAGAAAAAAGCACAACAAAAAAGACAACGACAAGAGAAAAAAGCACAAGAAAAAAAACAACGACAAGAAGAAAGGAAACGAAAAAAACAAGAACGAGAAAAAGAAAGGAAAGCTAAAGGCAGAATTAAAACACTTATAGATAAAATAGATAAGGTTAATAGAGATATTAATGATATAGGAAGCCAAACTGGCGTAGAGGCAAAAGTAGTTATAGATAAAATTACAGGGCCTGTATATGATGATTTTACTGATGGGAATAAAGCCATATACAAAACCTGGGGAGATTTAGAGGATGAAGAAGGCGAAGAATTAGGAAAATTATTGAAAGAATTGAGTGACAATAGAGATGAGTTAAGAACCAAATTAAATAAAGATAATAAAAAATATTATGCTCATGAAAATGAGCCTCCCCTAAAAGAAAATGTAGATGTCAGCGAAATTAAAGAAGATTTAGAAAAAGTAAAATCAGGATTAGAAAAGGTTAAAGAATATCTTAAAGACAATTCTAAATTTGAAGAAATTAAAGGATACATAAATGAAGAGCGATATCCATTATAATGGATAGTTTTAGATATAATTAATTTTTGTATACACAAAATAACAGCTAGTTAGAAATCTTTACTAGTTGTTATTTTTTTGTAAATTT
This sequence comes from Borreliella mayonii, assembly GCF_001945665.1. Classification (NCBI taxonomy): domain Bacteria; kingdom Pseudomonadati; phylum Spirochaetota; class Spirochaetia; order Spirochaetales; family Borreliaceae; genus Borreliella; species Borreliella mayonii. The sequence goes on from NZ_CP015783.1 coordinate 25,790, forward strand.
TATTATAAACCGCCAAAGAATTCCGCACCTATGATTTATTTGTATAAGAAAAATCTTATCCTTTACCCATAGTGAAATTAAAAGTTTGTGTTAATAATTTATTAAATTGCTTTACTATTTAGAGTAACAATTTGTTAATTTTGTTACTTTAGAGGGTGCTTTTTGAAAAAATTAAAAGGTCTTTTGATGATTATGTTGTATATTTTAGAGAAGGATCGTTAGATGATAGTGAAATAGCGGCTAAATTGGGAGTTTCTAGGGTAAATGTGTGGGGAATGAGACAAAAATGGGAAAGTGGAGAAAGTTTTGTTAACGAGGACTCTAGACTAAGAATTAGTGAAGACACTTTTGAACACCTTTTGTCGCAAACCTTTAGATCAGAAGTTAACGCTAGGAAAGTTATAAGCGAATTAGATTTAGAGCGAGCCAATTTAGAATTAGGGTTTATACATGCATTTAAGCGATATTCTAGTGTTGAGCTAGCCAGCATGCATACTAAAATAGAAAATTTAAGAGCCGAAATTGATGCTTTAAATAAAGCAAGTAATAAAAAAAGTAAAAAAATTGTTAATGGAGAAATTAATTCTTTAAAAAGTGAGCTTGATGAATATGTAAAGGAGTGCCCAATAAGAGAAATGGAGCTTTACTATGAATGTATGAAAAAACTTGCTACGGTTCATGAAGCTGAAAGCAAAAGTAACTACGAAAATAGTAAAGGGCACAAGTGAACTTATATCAAACAAAACTTTTTACAACACTACAAAAGGAATACAAAAATAAATATGGAGTTGACATATCACAATTTGTAAAGCTAACAAATTCTTCAATTAATTTTGATAAGTTTGAAGAAAAACAGTTAACTTTAAAACAAAAAAATGTGATAAAAAGTATTAAAAAGAATAATGAAAAAAAGATTATACTCAGCGGCGGCATAGCTAGCGGCAAAACGTATCTTGCATGTTATCTTTTTCTCAAAAGTTTAATTGAAAATAAAAAGCTATATTCTAGCGATACGAATAATTTCATTATAGGGAATTCACAACGCTCAGTTGAAGTTAATGTTTTGGGGCAATTTGAAAAGCTATGCAAACTGCTTAAAATTCCTTATATTCCAAGACATACAAATAATTCATATATTCTTATTGATTCACTGCGGATTAATCTGTACGGTGGAGATAAGGCAAGTGATTTTGAAAGATTTAGAGGAAGTAATTCAGCACTCATTTTTGTGAATGAGGCTACAACTTTGCATAAGCAAACTTTAGAGGAAGTCTTAAAAAGACTAAGATGCGGGCAAGAAACTATTATTTTTGATACTAACCCCGATCATCCAGAACACTATTTCAAAACTGATTATATTGATAATATAGCAACTTTTAAGACGTATAAGTTTACAACTTACGATAATGTGCTACTTAGCAAAGGATTTATCGAAACTCAAGAAAAGCTATATAAAGATATACCATCATATAAAGCAAGAGTTTTGCTAGGCGAATGGATAGCAAGTACTGATTCAATTTTCACACAAATAAATATTACTAATGATTATGTATTTACTAGCCCAATAGCATATTTAGATCCAGCATTTAGTGTTGGAGGAGATAACATTGCATTATGTGTTATGGAGCGGGTTGATGATAAGTATTATGCTTTTGTATTTCAAGACCAAAGACCAGCCAATGACCCGTATATTATGAATATGGTTAAGACCGTTTTAGAGAATTTTAATGTACATACACTTTATTTAGAAGATAGAGATAATACAAAAGGTGCTGGTGGATTGACCCGTGAATACATGTTGTTAAGAAATAATATGAGCCAATATTTTAGAATTGCTCCAGTTAAACCAAAGTCTAATAAATTTAGCAGAATAACAACTTTAATTACGCCGTTTACTTACAAGAAACTTTACATTACGAAATGCAGTAGCTCTTCTGTATTTAATGATATTTATTCGTATAAAGGGGACAATAAAATCCATGATGACGCTCTTGATGCGATATCTGCAGCATATTTGATGTTGTCTTTAGGATATAGAGAGCGAAGTGTTCACTTTGGCAACCAAAGATTTTTGTAA
>NZ_CP015784.1 GCF_001945665.1 Borreliella mayonii
ATTTTATTGACAAAAATATTAGTTTTTGCTATCATACATCTAATTTAATAAAGAGAAGTAAAAAGGTGTGTGATTTAAGAAAAACAAAACTAATAGATAAAATAAGTTCACTAGAACTATACAAATACTCAATATTTTTTAGAAATTACATTGAAAATGTAGCAGAAGATTGTCTCAAGAACGGACTTATTCTTGAGAGTGCTGCCCACAATGTTAGTGAGGTTGAACTTGCTAGGTTAAAGGTACAGCTTAATAATGCTCTGCTTAATTGTATTATAAGCTACCTTTTTCATGGGATTGGCTATGTTTTAGTAAAAACCAAAGATACTCTAATAGATCTCGAACAACCCGTTAATATAGAATTACCTATTGGTTTTGAATACCTTGATTATGAATATGTAAGAGATTTGGGAGTTGATTTTGATCATATAACCTATAAAGTAAAATCCAACAATAAGAACAATTCTTTAGACGCAGTTAAAATACATAAAAGTCGACTTATCATATATGAAAACTTTGATTATATCTTAAAAAGATATGTTCCGTGTTATACCGAAAGCTTTTTACTAGATATTTATTTATTTGAAAAGATATACGTAGAAATAGAAAGACGTATTGAAAACCACAATTTTTTGTTTTACAAAGATGAATCTTTAGTACAACTACAAGACGCACTTTCTAGTGCAACAACTTCTTTAAGTGCACTTACTCAGAGCAATAATAATGATAGGGGAAGTGGCATTTTATCTTCTTTTTTGAGAAAACAAAATTCAAACAATCATAGTAAAGATATTTCTAATTTAAGAAACCTTAGTGACTCATTATCACAGGAGCTTGCTAGGCTAAAAAGTAATCTAAATAATGAGGGAATGTTTTATACGGCCACCCCTAGTGCTAGTTTAGAGGTTATTAAATACGACCTTAGTTACTTAAAGGAGGCTTTAGCATTAATTAAGGCAAAAATTGGTGCAGATACTAAAGAGCCCTTAACCAGAAGTTTTAATGAACAGGCTAAAGGACTAGGAAATGATGGTAAAGGTGATAGGAGTAATTATTACGATTTTCTCAAAGGTGTACAAGAACAAGTTGAGAACTCTTGTAATTTAAAACTTACAAAGTATTTTGGGCTTGATATGAAATTTAATTCGCTGATTATGTTAAGTGAAGAACAAAAAGTGGAAAGAGATATAAAGCTAATTGAGCTTTACAGTAAATATAACCAGCTTATACAAAGTAGCTCCTTTGATAATGAGGAGTTAGCGATTTTAAAAGAGAAATTATTCTCATTTTGAGAAAAGGAGTTAAAAGATGCCTGAGAAAGAAGAAAAAGAAGACCTGCAAGCACAAGATAAAGAAGAGCAGCAAAATAAGGCTGATACTAAAGTTATAAGTGTGCAGGAATTTGAAGAGTACATGCGCTTTAAAGAGCAAACAAATAGTAAATCCAAAGAGACAAGTCGAGATTTAAGTATAAATGAACGAATAACAAAAGAACTCGCAGAAGTTGAAGAGCGGGAGCGTATTGAAAAGCAATTATTGCTAGAGGCTGAGCGAATTAATGAAATTGATACACTTGCAAAGGCACATCTTAGCAATTATTTCAATAAGGAGGTGTTGCTTGCAAAAGGATACACATTAAAAGACATTATGCAAGCACAACGTAGAGAACTTGTGCGCAAGTTCGTTCCAATTGAGCAAATTAAAGCTATTGCCAAAGTATCAGACATAAGTCATATCGATGGAGAGATATTAGAGCAACTTGTTTCTTTAGCAAAAGTGAATATTAAATTAAGAAAAAATGCGAGTAGCAATTCTTCTTCTGTTGACTCTATTAAGGGAAATATTGCTATTAAATCAGAAGAAAGAGCAAGTTTGCTTAATTCTAATTTTGTACCTATTAATTTCACAGAATTTGTACAAGCGATAAGTAATACTTACAAGCAAAGACGAATTCAATTTTATGAAAATCTAAAAAGACATAAAAGAACAAGTATTGCTTAAAGGAGTTTTTAATGAGCGATGGTATTACAAAAATAAAAGAAGATTTTGATAAAAAAGTTGCAGAAATTAAAGCATTAATGAAAAATCCTCAGCAAGATGCTGGTTTGCTTAGTAATTCTGTAGATTTTAGAGATAAAAATCTAATTTACTCCAATTCGGATGGAGTTTTTACTAGTAGTAAAGACAAAATAGAAAATTATCCTGCTAAAGGGTATCCATACAAGCGTGGAGTCAAGCTTAGTTTTAGTGCAGATGGTACAATAGAACTAGAAGTTGAGGCTGGTGGTGGGGATGACTTGTACGGAATATGCACTGATATAGATGAGTTTACTGGCATGGCAACTGTAGTTCCAATTACAAATAACTTCACGGGGTATTTAACATTTAAGAAAAATGGAAATGGTGTAAACCTAGGTGATAAGCTGCATTTTAATGCACAAGGAGAGCTTGAAAAGAATGGGGGAAATGATAAATCTGTTAATGCTATAGCACTTTCAAAAGTACATAAATTAACCGAAGAGTTATCTATAGTGCTTGCTAGTGTTTTTGGGAATAGAGCTTTAAAAGGTAATTAAATTATGGCTTTAAAAGGCAAAGGGCAAGCTAAATCTCCTAATGTTGATGATAATCCACAATTAGGGTTAGAATCAGAAATTCCAGTTGCTCCTAGATCTAAACGTCAAGCAAGACAGGCTTAAGAAGCACAAGCAAAAGATCCTTATTTAGATTCAGTTAAAGAACTTGACGATGTTCTTTTAAAATTTAAAAAATATTCAAAATCAATGAGTTCGATTGAAAATAAGGTTTTTAGTAGTTCGGGTGGTTGTTTTAAATCAAAGAATGAGCGAGTTAATGCTTATTCTTTTACATGTTCAAGCTTTGCAGACAAAATAGAAGAATACCTTTATGATCCAGCAAATAGTTTTCCATATAAGCGTGGGGTTAAACTTGTTCCAAAAGAGAACTCTATATATGTTGAAGTTGGTGCTGATACTGATATGTATGGGATATGTGTAGATGTATGTGAGTTTAGTAGTACTGCGTATGTATTACCAATTACGAATAACTTTGAAGGGTATCTTGTTACAAGAAATCCGAGTATAAAAATGGGAGAAATATTGGATATAAATAACAATGGGGTTATTATCAAGGCTGGTGGTGGGCCACCAACCGCAATTAATGCATATGCCCTCTCTGATTCATTTACAATCAATTTTGCACCCGAAGATGAACATCAAGATCAAGCTAGATATCCCAAACAAGAGTATTCTATTAATTTGATAAAAGTTGCAATTTTTGGCAATAGAGGCCTTGAGAAAACAGTAACACCTGAAGCTGGTGGTTAAGCCTTGGGCAATAAAAGGAGTTAAACAAATGGCAGACACAACGCAATTATTAAAAGATTATCAAGAGAAGAGAAGTAAACTTGAAAAGTTTATGAAAAATCCCCAGCATGACGCTGGTTTGCTTAGCAATTCTGTAGAGTTTAGAGATAAAAACATACAATTTTTTGCCTCTGGAGGCACTAGAACCAGCAAATTTGACAAATTAGAAAATCATCCATTTTCTGGGTATCCATACAAGCGTGGGGTAAAAAGAGTTATTCAAGAGGAACAAGAGAATCAAATTCACTATGAACCCCACGTTGAGGCTGGTGGTGAAGATGATTTATACGGAATATGCATTGATATAGATGAGTTTAGCAAAACAGCCACTATTGTTCCAATTACAAATAATTTTGAGGGTTATTTAGTAGCAAAAGATTCTACGCTTAAAGTAAAAGACAAACTTGTTTTTAATAAAGACGGTGCTCTTGAAAAGGTGACTGGAGCACTACCAAATAAGGCAACTATTAATGCGATAGCGTTGTCTGATGCAAAACAAATTAGTAACGATGTTTATTTAATAAAAGTAGCAGTATTTGTAAATAAAGCTGTAAGTAAAAATTAATGATATTTGGGAGGATTTAATATGGAATTATTTGATGAAAATTATTATGCAAAAGCTGTGGCTAATATTATAGGGGAAGTTAAAGATCCTATAATGTATAAATGGTTTTCGCCTGATCAAATTGAAGATGTTGATCTTCAGATGGGCTACCAAAGAACTGTAAAGTGGGATGCGTTTTTAAATGCTAATCCTACAACGATTGCTAATGAGGTTAATACTATTTCAACTATTGGATTTAGTTCTGAAGTAGTAAGACTTAATTACTTAAAATTACAGTACAAATTTAGGCACTTAAAGCAGGCGTCTGAAAAATTTTACACTTCAGACTCATATCTTGGTGACATTAATAACAATTTACTTCCTTTTTCTCAAGCCTATAAGCTTGCAAGTAGCGAAATTATCAAACTTATTAATCACTTTGTACTAACAGGCACTGTTTCAATTCAAAAAGATGGAAAAAATCAAAAACGTCTACTTCCCAATATGTATGGACTTCTTAATATGCCACATCAAGTAAAAGAAGAAGTTGCTAGTGGTGATAAAGATAAAATGGATAAAATATTTGAAAAAATTGAGGCGGGACTTTCAAAGTTAGAGCTAGGAGACGAATTTTCTACAATGATGGTAATAGTTGACCCTACAACTTCGCTCAAACTCGTAAAGCCATACGCAGCAGCACAGGGTGCAGCAAGTAGCTGCGAAAAATGGGAGGATGTTTTGATTCAAACTATTAAGGCTATTAATAATAGAGAAGATGTCTACATTGAAGCTTCAAACTTGCTAAAACATCAAATACTTATTTACCCATTAAACCCAGAGCTTATTAAGTTTAAACCTAGCAAGTATATGTTACCTACACCAAATGAACAAGTGGATAAAGATTCAACTGATATTGCTCATTCATACATTGATTTTGTTTTAGGAGGGCTACTTGCTACTAGAAAAACTATTTTGCAAGTACATATTAAACAAAGTTAAAAACATAAGGTAAATCGAAGTGAGCGAACAAAAAAACTTACAAACACAAGTTGAGGCTGAAGAAGAACTTTTGGTAACAAAACTTCATTCTGAAGTGTTATTGTTACTAGGAATAGACAAACTTGCATTAAGCAGACAAAATTTTCTACTTCATTTATCTTTACTTCAAGCTATTCTAGTAACACGTGATATTGATGCTAGTTCACTTACATATGAATAAATATTTTTACTTACCTTTTACCATATGGGTTGTCAATTAAGAAAACAGGGAGTTGTTCGAGAATTTGAATTTGATAGGATCAAAAAAGAGAAATTCAATGAACTTAAACTTGATTATTATCCTAGTATCAGTGGAGGCGAAGAAGGTGGCGAGGGGGGTTGTGGCTCAAACAAGAATTTTTGTTCACAACTTGATGCATTTTTAGAAAAACTAAAAAGAGAAACTTCAACGCCATCTTGTGTGGGGGTTGTCTAATGAATGGTGTTAGAAAAAGACTTTCTGATATGTCATTTCGCATGATCAACGTATTTAAGGATCCTAAACCCTTAAAGTTTTATAAAGGTACTGTTTTAAAGCTTGAAAATGATTCTTCTTATAAGAGAGTATTTGATAAAAATAAGTATACTGAATTCGCAGGAGTTATTATTGACATAAAGCCACAAGAACTTGCAATTCTTTATGATTCTGATATGTCTGATATTCAAGGGTATTCCAAACTTTACACATATCAAGACCTTAACTATGAACTAAAAGATCGAATATCAATTGCAGATTTAGTTTACTTTGAAATATTTAGTATTGACTCTTCAATCGGATATTTTACTTTGGTTTTAAAGGAATTTATATGGACAAACTAGAATTTAAAATGGAATTGGAAATTGGGTGGTTTGGTGGTCGTGCAGGTATTGCTAAAATGCATGAAAAAGGGAGTAGCAATTTACCAGCAAGAAAACATTTAACCAAAATTGCTAGTAGTTCTGAGTTTAGAGAATATATCAATAATAGCTATATAAATTCTAAGTTTAATCTTGACCCTAAATCGGGAATGGAGGCTATTGGACAAGCTTTTATAAGGTACTATGAAAATTATCTACTATCAGCACAAGTCACTCCAGCCTTAAAGGCTAATACAATCAAAAGTAAGTTTAAAAGGGGTAGTAACACTGCAGCAATTCCACTTGTTGATACAGCCAAAATGTTATCAGAGATTACTTATAAGGTAACACTTGAATGATTTTCACTTTAGATATGGTATTAAATCATTTAACTCAAATATTTAAAGGGTTTAAGGCGTATGCAACTGAAAATAATTTTGAGTGCGATATCATAAATACCTACAATCATCCATATCTTTCAAAAATCACAGCTACTAGCTCAAATATAATAGCATTGAAATTTGATGGTACAGAAAATCTATTTGATCATAATTCTAGAGCAGGTGTATTTTATGAAAATGCTTTGGAATTTAGTATAAATTTTCAAATATATATTATTGCAATAGTGTTAAACGCCAAAGACTTTGACGCTAATTCACGCATGTTAATGCTTTATAGTATGCTTAGTGACTTTTTGCACAATAAAGCTCATAAGTATACTTTGCCCAGTCTACAACCCGACTATATTAATAAAATTAACTTCTACATTTACCCAACATCTAATATGCAAACAGTTGGACTGATTAATTTAGGCACAAAATATAGCAACCATGCATACAGTGCATCTATAGCATTTAATGCTAGTGTAAAAGCAACCGAAATTTTAAAGGAGGAATACAAAATTGCCGCAAGATACAATTAGTGTAAGTTTGCTTGACTCTAGAATTCAAGCTAGTAGGCCCAATTATTATAATCCACTTTTGGTTTACAAAACAGCCAAAATTAAAGTTAATAAAGATGCTGCTAACTTTATAACATTGAATTTAACCGTTAATAACTATGAAAAACAAATTGAAGCTTTAGAAAAAGATAATGGGAATGGACAAGATCAGTTTGGAAAAGAAAAAACACTGCTTAAAACTGCAATGTCAAATTTTTTCAATTCAAGTGAAGAATCATTAAAATCCGCTGTTCTTTTTATTTATAAGGATAAACCCGAAGAGTTAAAAAAATATCTTAAAGTACATAGACACACTTTTGTTGTACTTATTAATACTGAGGATGATAATTCCGATGATGGACTTAAGATTTATAAAGATGATTATGATAAGTTTAAAACACCTTCAATTTTTTTTGTATTCTCGACTAAAGAACAAGAAATAAAAGAACTATTTAAAGATAAAGGCAATACTGAAAAAGAAAGAAATATTGCTGTTTACAGTAATAATAAAGACAATTTACACCTCAAATTTATAAGTCAATATTTACATCAGGCTAGTATTTTTCATGCTGTAAATCCTTATGGCATGCCGCTGGCTGCTACACCACTTGTTGATGATACTGTAATTGGAAAGTTGCGAACTGCAAAAATCAACTTTTATTCACTTCTTAATGAAACTGGGCTTGATGGTGTACCTGCCTTTAATAGAAGGTGTTGACCTAGCTGGAGGTGCAATAGACGAACAATTTACATACCACTATATAAAAAACGAAGCGATTATTGAGCTTATTAGAATTTGGAACAAAAACAATAGGCAAAATAGCAAATTATCTGCACTGCAGCTTAGTGGAGCTAGAGACAATGCATATACTTCAGCAATTGAATGTTTACTGAAAAGGTTTGTGGATAGAGGACTGATTATTGAGTACAAAAATTTAAGTCTTACTCTTTCTCCTACACCACAACTTAAATTAGAACTCAATGTGAATATTACTTATAACTTTAGCATTAATGCTGTTGCTTTAGTAATTACTACTCAAGATATAGTTGATTATCAAAACAGCTTAAGTGCTTAAAAGGGGGGCTAAAATGCAATTTTATGATTTAAGAGAAGTTTATTTTTCAATTGGTGGTACGCAGTTACATGGTGGCAAGCTAGAGCTTACAAGCGAACCTACAACAAGAGCAGTGATTAGTAGTGAAGATAAAGGTATGCCTGTAATAAGCTTAAGAGATCCCAAAACAATAACTTATGTTTTCAACATTGAAGTGACACTAGGTAGTCATGACTACATTTTGTTAACTGAACTTTCTGATGAACAGTTTTACAACATGGATGTGAGAAAAGAGGATAAAATGCTTGATTTAGCATTCAATGATAGAATTGCTACCAAAATTATTTCTAACTATGCAATTTTTACTGAAGAGCCTTCAAGAAGTTATTCTGCTGAGGCCGAAAAAGTATCTTTTGAAATTAGGGCTATTAATTGCCAAAAAACTAAACCAAACAACTCTTAAAAGGAGAGTCTTATTATGATAATGAGATATAAAATGAAAATTTTAACTAAAAATAAAACTTATGAATATCCGCTGAGAGTACTTCCAGTCTATGAATGGGATAAAGTGCTAGGATTTAATCAAAGTGACGCTGTTTTAAAGCTTAATGAGGTTAAATACTTAAGAGAAATCACAAGCTTAATGATAAGTCCAAAATTTTTAGACGAATTCTATGTGATTTTGGATCAAAATAGAGAATTTATTTCTTATTATAAGGACTATCTTGTTGCAATAATTTACACTGCACAATTTAATACTTTTCATTTAGACAATGATCTAAAAAAGCCCGCTTTAGTATATTTGAGTGAGTATGAAAATAATGTTGGTGATTTTGTTGCTTTTGACTATATTAATGAAAATTTTGATTATGAAAAAGTAGCCACTTCGCTTTCATCAATTACATCAAATTCCAATGAGCTGGTTGCTAAATGAGTAAAAGAAATAGAGATATTGATAAAGCTATTGCAAGTCTTGATGAGACTAGAAAAAAATATTTGAACTTGCTTGACGAGATTAAGAACGATAAATACTTTTTCCCAGTAATTATGAATATTTGCTCATACTACTCGGTTAAGAAATTGCCTTATGACGAGCTTTTAGAAGTCAATAGACTTGCTGAGATTAAATTAGAAAAAGAATTGTATGAATTAATTTTAAGCAAGTGAGGGATTAGTGAGCGACAAATTCACCATTAAATTTAAAGGTATTCTTGATCATGCTGCAACAAAAAAGGCCATTGAACAAGATATTTCTAAAATGGAAAAATATCTTAAACCTAAAAAATCTAGTTTGGGTAGCACTAAAGATATTGTAAAAAATAATTTGTCGGACAAGAAAAAAGAACTTAGTAGACAATCTAAATTTGAAAGCTTAAGAGAGCGTGTTGAGAAATATAGACTTACACAAACTAAAAAACTTATAAAACAGGGCATGGGGGTTGAGAAAGCTAGAAAAGAGGCTTTCAGAAGATCTTTAATGTCTGATAGAGACAAAAGGCGTCTTGAGTATAAAGAACTTGCAAAAGAATCAAAAGCAAAAAGTAAAATGTTAGCGGCCTCTCAAGGAAAAGGACTTGTTGCCAAAATTGCTATAGGTAGTGCCCTAGGGAATATCATTAGCAACGCTATGAGTAAAGTTGGAGGAGGCCTTTTAGGTTTTGCTAAAAAAGCGGTTGAAGAAGACACCAAAACAAAAAGAACACAACTTCTCAATAAAGCGTTTTATGATGATCCAAAAGAGAAAGAGGGGCTTTTAAAGATTCTTGGCGGAATGAAGGGATTTGAGCGCGACTTAGAAAAAGAAGAATTCTTAAATCAAGCAAGTGTCTTTAAGGGTACTTTAAGGGATTTAGATATGTTAAATGAAACTAATTTGAAAAACGCAGTAGAATTTGCAGCTATGCTTAAATCCAGTGGTGCTATGAGCAGCGAAGATGCAGCAAAGGCTGTTAATAGTGTTCTTGGGGGTGATGGAAGTGAGCTTTTTGATCTATTAAAAAAGTCGGGCGTTGGCGACAAATACATAGAAGATGCCAAAATGGCCTGGCAAAGCGGGGCACAAGTAGATCTAGAGTCTAGAATTACCAATATGATGGAAATGTTCGAGGATTTTAAATCTTTCGGCCTTACAAAAAAAGCCAATACTGCTGAGAGTATTCAAAGTAATTTGGCCTCAGCTGAGCAAACTCTTTCAAATTTGACCACTACTGTTTTGGACCCATTACTTAATATCATTAACTGGATCACCGCTAAAATTAAAAATTTTGATTTTACCAAAGATATTATCAATCCCATAATTAATGGCATTAAAAGTATTTTTAATCTTAATTATTTCTTTGCCAAATTAAAATCGGTTCTACCTACAATGTTCGGCGGAGATGGCGGCGAAGCTTTAAAAAAACTGCAAGAACAGGCTGAGAATCAAGACAATGCTAACAACACTCCATAATTTTGGTAAAAGGTAATTACTTATGGATATTAACAATAAAAATACTAACAATAAAACAATGTTACCTCAGGAGATTTCTCAAATAATAAGAGATGTAATAACCCAAATATTTGCTCTTTTTGGAGCAGATAATTTTTTGGTACTATTTCCTAGAATGGATCTAAAAGGTTTTGGATATATTCCTCAATTGTTTTTTATAAAACCAAAAAATGAACTCATAACACGCACTTATAATACTAGTTGTTCTAAAAGACCAGTTATCAATTATTATGATAGAAAAGCGGAATATGTAAGCTACAATCCGGTAATGACTGGTGAACATATCTCATTAAACGGTGGAATACTAACATCCTTATATAAGGATATGCTTTCTTTACTTAAAATGACTGTTTTTGGCAATACTATGCTACGTTTTGACGCGCATCTCGCAAAAGAACAACTAGCAAACAGACTTCAAGCTCAAGTTCCTTTTAGTATCTACAGTCCAACTTTTGGCCTAAAAGAATTGGCTGTAAAATTACAAGTCTTTCGTTTAAGAACACTCCTTTCATTGATGAAGTCGAAGTTAGTTTATCAATAGAAATAGTAAAAACATTTGCATTGGAAAAATATAAAGGATAAAAAATGCTGTTACTACAATATGATTTTAAAATTGAGTTCTACAATGTAGATACATCAAAAAAATCACCTAATGGAATTCCTTTCGCCGAAGAAATTCCTAAAATTATCATCAATACACAAGATGGAATTCATATTGATATTTCCATATCCAACGTGTATTCAAATATTCATACTATAAGTTCCAAACAAGCAAAAGTCGTACTTTGGAATCTTCCCTTAGACTTCACCAACGACATTAAATTTGGAGATATAGTAAAAATATATTATAAGAAATTTGCTCATGAAAAAAATTTTGATTTCATAATGGCAGGAACTTTAGGACCTCCTATGAGCACTGATTATCCGGGTGGGGATTTTAGTGTAGATCTTGATGTTCGTTTATTAACTAAAAGCAACTTCTTCAATCGTAAGTTGGCAGGCAAAGAAGGCAAAAACTTTAAAGGCAAAACGGTGCAGGAGGCAATAGAATCTGTATTTCCCAATCGCAATATCCTTAATATGGATGAAAAAGATTGTCTTAAAATTATTGACAAAGATATTTATGCCACAACACCAAAAGAGTTTATTGACAAAATAAAAGGAACATATGTTCATAACGTAATAGCCGATATTGGTACTGGTTTACGGGGATATGAATGCTATCTGATATTTACTAATTATATAAAAAAGGGGGAAAATGTCCACTACGAGGCATTAGAAGACTATGGGCTTGAATTCATACCACAACAAGAAATTACTTTGGGCACAACACTCAAAAAAAATCTTATATTTTGGAACGCAAAAACATTTTTCACACATAAGTTAAATGTTGGAGATAAAGTCTCATTTATTGATGGACTAGGGAAAATGATAAAAACCACTATAAAAGAAACAAGTGCAAGGCTTAGCAATACAGGAGAGTGTTCATTAATATTAAAGTTAGAAGATGATTCTAATACAAAACGTAAAAAATAAAGGGGGCTAGAATTAGAATGAATGAAGACTATGAAATTTACAGAATGAATCAACGCCTTTATGGCCAGGCATTGGCTCAAGAAGACGTTAAAAATTGGATTTATTCAAACATTTTCATAATTAAAATTGGTACTGTAAAGGAGTTTAAACAACAAACTCAAGAAGCTATTGTTACAATACCCGAATTTGAAGATTTAGAAATTCACACGAAAAATATATCTAATATCAGCTTAGAACTATCAAAAGGTGATGCTGTTTTACTACTCCAATCAAGCGTTAATATTTTTGATAAAAATAATGATATCCACTTTGACAAACATCATTTTTATATACTTAGTGCAATTAGCCCAAAGACTTTAAATCTAATCTCTGATACTGTTAAAATTAGAGCGAATAATAAAATTGAAATAGCAAACCAAACAACTAGCTTAAAAAAAATTCTAGATAATATTGTTAGTGCTATCAATGGTATAAAAATTATAGGGGACTCAGTAATTGACGAATCAAGCTTAAAAATAGCAACCGCTCAAATTAATTCTGATATTAATAGTTTGTTTAAGTAATTTTTGCTAAATATGGTATAATTACTAGTATGGATTTAAGATTAGGCAATAATTTTGAATTGGTATTTAATAACGATTTATCACTTGTTGATGGAATTGATGAACAAAAACAAAGATTTTTGATATTTTTAAAAACCTTAAGGGGTAGTTTAAGCTATGCTCCTCATTGGGGACTGGACTATTTCTTGCTTTTAAAGCTGTTAAAAATTAACAATCTTCACGCTGTAAAAAATTATTTTCATGAAATATCTAAAGAGCTTAACTTAGATTTAATAAATATTTCAACTGCTATACAAGACAACAAAGCACATATATCCTTTTTTTCTCAGGCGATGTTTTGAATATGGAGTTTAATTTATGAGCATAGTTTTTGATTCTGATTTTGGCATTTTAAAACGTACAATTAAGGATATTGTAAGAACAAAAAGAGAATATTTGCGTGTAAATTATGGGATTAATATTGATGATAATCAAAGCTCAATTTATAACATTATTGCGTCTTCTTTAGCATTAATTGAAGAAGAAATAATTAATGAGCTTAATCTCTTTTTTTCTAAAATGAAACCGGGTGGCACTTATTGGGCTGCTATTTGAAGAACACATTTCTTCTAAAAGCACAACTTACAGCGCGGTTCGCACAGCTTTACTTAATCTTGATGGGGTTGAGTACACTAATATTAAAAGTGCAGCTGGTAAAGCCAACATATATCTAATTCTAAAGGAAACTTTACTAGACTCTAGTAAATCTAATATTAATAGTCCTGAATTTAAAGCAAAACTTTGGGAAACATTATATCTAACAACTCCTAGTGGTACTTTACTTGAGGGAGACATAGAAATTGATGGTCTCAATTCAACTGGACAACGTAAATCCTATAAAATATCACTAGGGAAAAGAAAATATGTTTACATGAAAGTAAAGTATAAACTTGACCTTAAAAACTATCTCTACTTAAACATAGACTCTCAAATTAGGGACATTTATTCTAGGATTATTTCAAACAACTATTCTGATATGGGAATTAGCTTTGAATATCAAGACTTTTTTGCTCCAGTTAATGAAGTTAAAGGAATTAAGTTTATGGAAATAAGCACTTGTATTAAAGATACAGACACTGAGAGTATTACAAAAATTGGTGATAGCGATTTTAAAAAAAATCAAGATATTACCATTAATGATGACACAATGCTACTTTTCAATACGACAGATAGATTGCTTATTGATATTGGATAGTTAACAAATATGAAAATACCCAATCTTTTCAAAAACACCGAAATTCATAAATTTATACGTACAGAAACAGAATATGCACAAACATTGCTTAATGAACTTAAGTCCCTTAATTCCAACTTCATGTCCATTAATGTAATAGAAAATATAAAATCAAGATATATTGCAATATGGATATCTCAAGTTTTATCTATCTTTTATGCAAAAACTCAAACTTTACAAAGTATTACAAACAATATTAATAGTGTTATTTTTGCTTTACGTCATATTGGCACTGATGAGTCATTTAGACTGATTTTCAAGACCTTTTTAAATGTGGACATTGAAGTTACTACTCCTGAAGCTGGGATTATTGATATCTCTTTAAAAGGGGCAATAAAAACAAACTTTACTACATTTATTTTGCCTAGCACTAAAAAAGGAAAACGACTAAAAAAGATAATTCTTAGAGAAAAGAAACCTGGATACGCTGCATCTAAAAAGGCTTTAGTATTCAACTCACTTCCTAAGGGCTATGATCATTCAATTTATGCTTTTATTAAGAGAATTATTCCTATTGGTAGAGTTCTCAAAATTAATAATACAGATGGTAACAATATTATTACTTTCAACAACTAAGGGGGTTTTATGGCTGATGATCAAGAAAAATTACTAATTGATGAAGAAGAAACGGTTCAAATAAAAGATTTAAATAAAGTTACGACCGTTAACAATACTGATCTTTTGCTGCTTGATGATGGAGCTGCAAGCAGTAATGCTATCACCTTTAAAAACTTTTTAGATGCTTCTAAAGACAAAATATTTAAAGGAGAAGGATTAGACTATTTTAAGCAGATAATTAAGTCTACAATTGCCGAAGAACTTGCAGCTGATAAAGATTTTGTAGAAAAAATTTATGCTAAAATAACGGACAAATTAATTAACAACGATTCTACTAATATTTCTAACCTTTTTAGTAAAATCAAATCTCGTCTTACAGATAGCATATCATCAGCTACTCTATCTAGAAATGATGATCTTTTGATAATGTCATCAAGCACTATTCAAAAAACACGCGTTCCCGAACAATTACTAGGAGTACCATCTAATTTTACTTATGGCAGCACAACTAGTAGTGCTACGCTTTATTCTTCTGACTATGAGAATAAATCGGTAACTGTTTCTTTGCAATACAGTGGAAACAGCAGTACAACTCTTATTTTTTACAAAAATTACGATAATTCTCCCGTTTATCTTGATATTGAGCTTGATATAACACTTGGATATAATGATAGCATTTTGGGGAAAACATTATATCTAAGGTATTCCGACGAAAGTCAACAAAACATGGTTTATAGGTATTCAGGCCCCTTTGGACTATCTGTTCAATTCCCAATATATAAGGGCTGGTATGTCCAAAAAAGAGCCTACATAAATGGAGATCCAGTCCCAGATCTTTTAAAACTGTAAACTTTTTAGCAAAAATTACGATTTTGATATATAATGTATATACAACAAATAAAAAATTAAAATAAAGGATTAAAAAATGGATACTATTAAATTAACAGAACTTCTTATCAATTTAAACGAAATTAAACTTATAGCCGTAATGATTTTTGTAACAGTACTGGTTTTAGGAGTGTTAATTCTTCTCAAGCCTTTATTAAAAGACATATTGACTATTGTAATAGGCAAGATTTTTAAGAATGGCAATAGCAATGGCAAAAATCACATTAAAAAAAGAGATTAACTTATGAAATTATCCAAAGATAATGTTGAGCTTGGACTTGCGTCTTTATCAACCCTTATTGATATATTTTCTAAATTTGAAGATGAATTTGATGAAATTGCACATAAAGGATTCTTTTTGGTTTATGAGCTGTATTCTCATTATAAATTAATCTATACAGCAAATATGGAAAGACTTGAGAGTGCATTAACCCCAGCAATAAATAAAGCACTCGCTCCATTAAATGAAAAAATCAATCAATGCATTGACTTAGTTAATTCTGATGAAAAAAATCTCAAAATATCTAATAATCTGAAATTCAATCAGGAAGGAAAACCTATCATAAGGAAAGAACATATAATGCAAAATAACACTATTGGTTTAGGACTTAATTTACTATCCAGCTTAACTAACATAGCTAAAACTGATACAAACATAGATCATAATTACATTAATACTTTTAGTAAAGTAATAGATTTTTTCTACAAAACATATATAAGCACACTAAAATCTATGGAAACAGCTGAGTCAACTAAAATATTTGAAGAAATACAAGACATTTTAAAATACAACATTGAGATAATAGAGGCTATCTCTACTGATAAAAGCAAAAGAATTATCACTTCACTTAAAGCAACACGTAACAAAATTATGAAAGAATATATCAAAATACTTAAAAGAGGTGAAAATGCTTAAAAGATTGCATTGTCTACTAATTGCTTTGCTACTATGTTGCACCACTATTGCCAACCTACCAGAAAAGCCAAAACCGCCAATTATTCCAACGCTAAAATCTTTAGCTAAATATGAAACACAACTTTCAGAGTATGTTATGTACCTAGTAACATTTTTAGCTAAAACAAAAGTTAAAGTTAATGATCCAAATTATCCAGAATATCCTTATCCAGACTTATCAACACTAAAAGACGAACACTCTATAACTGCAGTAAAACACAATATCAAAATATATTTAGAGTACATTAAAAAAAACAAAACCAATAGCGGAAAAAGTCTATAATAAATATTCCCAGTTAAAAATGTAAATTACAAAAAGGTTTTTCTTGCAAGAAATTCTATTTTACATATAAAAATCTCTAAAGCCAATTAATCTAAAATAGTATATAATATGACTATAAGGGAAAATTTTATGGAAACAGTGTCAACAAATATTGCAAGTGTAACTCAAGAACAAATATATAAAGAATTTATTAGACTGGGCATGGAACAACTAATAGCAAAAGATTTATCAAAAAGATATTACCACAATGAGCTAACATATAGAGATTTAGAAAATTTAGAAAAACAATTTGATATAAAATTTGATAATCTTATTTCTAAAATAGATAGTGTCAAAAGCGAACTTAATACTAAAATAGACAATGTAGAAAAGAATTTAAATCTAAAAATAGATAGTTTAGATACTAAGATAGATACTGTAGAAAAGAATTTACAAAAAGATATATCTAATTTAGATACTAAGATTGATAGTATAGAAAAGAATTTAAATGCCAAAATAGACAATGTGGAAAAGAATTTAAATTTAAAAATAGATGGTTTGAATATCAAAATAGACAATGTTGAAAAGAATTTAATGTCTCTTTCAGAAATGCTTAAATGGGTATTAGGAATCATGGGAGCAATGTCTATAACAATGATAGCCGGACTAATATTTGCTTTCATTTCTAAATAGCTACTACCTCACTTAAAGAATATCAATTCAAATAATAATTGTTTATCCAATATTTAGTATTAATAATTGATTAAGTGAATATTAATAATAAAAAAAGGAATAACAATGAAAATTATCAACATATTATTTTGTTTATTTTTACTAATGCTAAACGGCTGTAATTCTAATGATACTAATACTAGCCAAACAAAAAGTAGACAAAAACGTGATTTAACCCAAAAAGAAGCAACACAAGAAAAACCTAAATCTAAAGAAGAACTTCTTAAAGAAAAGCTAAATGATGATCAAAAAAAACACCTTGACTGGTTAAAAACCGCTTTAACTGGTGCTGGAGAATTTGATAAATTCTTAGAAAATGATGAAGGCAAAATTAAATCAGCACTTGAACATATAAAGACTGAACTTGATAAATGTAATGGAAATGATGAAGGAAAAAACACCTTCAAAACTACCGTTCAAGGGTTTTTTAGCGGTGGAAATATAGATGATTTCAAATCTCAAGCCATTAGTACCTGCAATGGTTCCTAATAGCTAGCAGCCCCCTATTTGGGGGCTTTAATATTGCTATGCTGCAAATATATAATTAAATTGTCTTTTTTTTTCAACATGCAAAAGAATTTTAATACTTTTGTTTTATAAACGTCTCGATTATCAGACATAAATACTTTAAGCTTATTTAGATCATCAAATCTATTAGTTTTATTGAAATATTTTTTTAGAATATTTACCCAATATTCTATACTCTTAAGCTCAGCATTCTTTTCAAAAAGATCTTCTAAAGCATCATCATTATCAGTACACAATGCCCGAATAAGAGCATTTATATTATTTTTTTCTTCACCTTCATTTACCCAATTTTTTATATTAAACAGTGCGTCTCTAAAAATTTCATAGCAATAAGCCTTGCCAGATTTCAAGTTTTTATTAAAGCTGTTTAGTTGATTTTTTTCTTGATTTATGTCCTTTTTTTGTTCTTGTTTTTGATTAACACTAACTTGCTTGTTAGACATAGAATTTTCGTTTTCGTGATTATTGTAAATAGGTGCTGCATCAGTATCAAATTCACTTTTTATGTCAAGATACGCAACTAAAGCATACCTTTTAAAATAAGTAATAGCCGAACCAACAAGTTGTGGCATTGTATTCAAATTTTTAGACCCATTTTCACCGTTCCATTGTAATTTATCTGTATGAATTAATGTATCAAGCGACTCTTTGTATCCAGTACTTTTACTGTAAAATGTAGTCCTAACAACAGGAACCTCACCATTTTTACCATACACAAAAGTTGGAAATTGCCAAAAACCAAGATTTAAATTGTGATTTTTTATAACATTTTGAATTACTTCTACTATGACATTGAAATCCTGATACTTATATCCGTATCCTTTAAGGCTTTTGTCAATACGTGGCAAGTTCATTCTTAAAGTATCCATATCATTTAAAAAGTCAATTTCTGCTTGAATATTATTTTGTATTTCTTGATTATTATTGTTTGAAAGATTTTCCATCTTTTTCCTCCTGTTTTGAATTAATAAATATAAGTATATAGCAAAAACTATTTTTGCCAACTTTTTTACAAAAATTTTTACAAAAAAATAGGGCTTAGCTAAATTCTCTATTGTCTACTAAAGAAATTAGTTAAGCCCGTGCTAAAAATTTTTTTGCAAATTCAAAACAGGTAGTTAAAACTGAAAAATGTTCAAATAACTACGCTGTTTGTAGTGTAGCCCAATTTTAAATTAAAATCAATTTGTATTTTTACTAAATTATAAAAAGTATATTAATTTAACAAAATTAATAATTAAAATTTAATATTTTTTTAGAAAAGTATTTACTTTTAAATCAAAATTTTGCATTATAATATTAATTATTAATAATTCAAAACAGGAGAAAAAACATGGAAGATTTTTCAAATACCACAAAAAGTCCAACTTGTCACAATAAACACCAATACAAATTAATATCTCTTACTTCAACACTAGATTTTCTAAACAAAAAAGATAAAAAATACACACAAAAAAACATACTTTATTATTTTAATAAAAATCTAAAAAGAAATGGTCTAGCTCCCACTACACTGAGAACAATGCAAAATTATCTTTACAAATTAGAAAAAGTGCTAAAAGTAACAACCAATTATTACCAACACATGGGTGTAAACTGTGGGACTGAAATTTACTATAAACTAAAGTATCCTAAAAAAGAGTGTTACCAGAAAATCAACAAATACTTTAAAGAGCAAAAAAACTCTAGATTTAAATCTAGAGTTAATAACCATTTTAAAGACAATGTTTCCAAAAATAGTAGTGTAAATTCAGTGGAGTGTTTAAATAATAAAAATAATAATACAAAAGAAGAAAGAAAGATTAAAGAAATAGAAAAATATCAACTAAGAAATTATTTCAATAATTGTAACTTTAAAACGGAAGAAGCTCTTTCTATTTTGTATTTAAATACTGATAAAGATACTAAGATTGAGGCAATAAATATCTTAAAACAAAATGAAATTGCCCTAATAAAAAAATTCAATATAAAAAAATCTTGTATAAAAGAAAAACAAAAAAAATTAAAAGAAATTCTATACAACACTAGGAAAAAATTAGAAGAAAACGGGTACAATCCTAAACAATTAGAAATAAATTTACAAAAAGTATACGAAAATTATAAATATAAGCCCCATTTTATTATTGAAAATCATAAATATAGCGATTTAAACAATATAAAGCGTAAATTAGAAAAGTCTATTGAAAGAAAAAAAGAAAATTCTCAACAAAATTATCAAAATTTAAAGGAAAATATTTTTAATATCCTTATTGAACAACTAAAAAAAGAAACAAATATTGAAATTTTAAAGCCAATTATCAAAAAATATTTGAATAAACAAAAGAAAATAGAATACAATAAAGTATTTGGTATATATCATCTTGAATTATCAGAAATAATAAAAAATGAAAAAAATTCTTTAGCCACAGAAGAATTTAGCATAAAGGCCGTATAAGGATTTAACATGGAAAATGCACCAGAACCTATTGAAACTGTAAAAAAGGTAAATGTAAAGTTGAATGCCAAAATAAAGAACGCTTTATTTTAATTGAAAAAGAAAATGGTAAGGCAATGTATCATACAAAAATAATGATGGATATTTATAAATTTGGAGTATATGAGAAAAAACACGAATTTAGATTATCATTGAGGACCTTATTTAATGGAGAAAGAATTGTTGAAGAAACTCATTTATACCCAATTAAAGAAGGAGATAAGTTCATCGGTATTTTTTATGGCTATAGAAAGCCGATTAAAAAGCCGTTAATAAAGTATCAAATAAATGGGACTAGAAAAGCATATGCATTGGCAAGGGCATATTATATGGAATTTAGATTTAAAGCCGGAAGTGTCTTTTGTTATTTTAAAGGGCTATATCGTTTATTGGATAAAAAAAGAACAGACAATCACTACAACAAAGTTTTATTTAGTATGTTTACGGATTTAGAACAACAAGTATATAAATTTTATGGGAAAAAATACCCAGAACAAGGACCGTTAATAAAATGGATAATAAAAAACCTAAAATAATAACAATAGCGTCAATTAAGGGCGGTGTAGGTAAAAGCACAAGTGCGATAATTTTGGCGACTTTATTATCAAAAAATAATAAAGTTCTTTTAATTGATATGGATACTCAAGCATCTATTACCAGTTATTTTTACGAAAAAATAGAAAAACTAGGTATTAATTTTACCAAATTTAATATTTATGAGATTTTGAAAGAAAATGTAGATATCGATAGTACCATTATAAATGTAGATAATAATCTTGATCTTATACCTAGCTATCTTACGCTACATAATTTTAGTGAAGATAAAATCGAACATAAAGATTTTTTGTTAAAAACCAGCCTGGGAACTTTGTATTATAAATATGACTATATAGTAATCGATACAAATCCCAGTTTAGATGTTACGTTAAAAAATGCTCTTTTATGTAGTGACTATGTAATAATTCCAATGACGGCTGAAAAGTGGGCAGTGGAAAGTTTAGATTTATTTAATTTCTTTGTAAGAAAATTAAATTTATTTTTACCTATATTTTTGATAATAACAAGATTTAAAAAAAATAGAACACATAAAACATTATTTGAAATATTAAAAACAAAAGATAGATTTTTAGGAACAATATCTGAAAGAGAAGACTTAAATAGACGAATAGCAGAAAATAATAATTTTGATTTAAATAAAGATTATATAAAAGAATATGAAAATATTTTAG
The DNA here is from genome assembly GCF_001945665.1 of Borreliella mayonii. Taxonomy (NCBI): domain Bacteria; kingdom Pseudomonadati; phylum Spirochaetota; class Spirochaetia; order Spirochaetales; family Borreliaceae; genus Borreliella; species Borreliella mayonii. Next base: position 21,286 of record NZ_CP015784.1, read on the forward strand.
AAATTTTTTTAAAAAAAATATAAAGTCTAATAATTAGACAGTTTAATGTAAAAGGAGTTTAAATTGGATATTAAGGTTAATAAAAGAGATTTAAGTGATAATGAAAATTATATTATTACTGATAGTGTATTAAATCATTATAATTCTTTAAAAGAAAAATTAAAAATTAATTCTAAAAAGGAAATCTATTGTAAGTTAGAAACTTTAAAAATTTTAAAAGAAATTAAAGACAATCATTATTATAGGTTTGATGGTTATAAAAGTTTTGAAGCTTTTTCTAAAGATTATAGACTTGCAAGAGCACAGGTCTATAATTACTTAAAAATTGCTAATGCAATAGAAGATGGGATTATACAAGAAGAATTTCTAATAAAAAATGGTATACTGGAAACGTTAATTGTATTAAGAAATAAAGAGAGCAAAACAATAAAAAAATCAAAACAAAACCCGATAAAGCCCTTAAGATTTCAGCTTAAAAGACAAGAAAGCTATGATTTTTATAAAAGTAATGCTAAATTTACAGGATTTATGTTAGATAAATTATTTAGTGATGGAAAAGAAATAATTAAAAAACTTATGAAAGAATATAAAGAATTAAAAGGATAATATGGAAATTTTATGAATAGTTTGACTTACAGAACATACAATATAGAAAGTATAAAAAATGAATTTTTAAAGATAGGATTTAGTGAAGAAGCAATAGATTTTGTTTTTCTGCATAATGATAATTACAACTTTGAATTTTTAAAAGAAAAATTGATTAATGTAGAAAAGAATTTACAAAAGGATATATCTAATTTAGACATTAAGATTGATGCTGTAGAAAAGAATTTAAACACTAAAATAGACAATGTTGAAAAGAATTTAAATCTAAAAATAGATAATTTAGACTCTAAAATAGATGCTGTAGAAAAGAATTTAAACACTAAAATAGACAATGTTGAAAAGAATTTAAACCTAAAAATGGATGGCTTGAATATCAAAATAGACAATATAGAAAAGAGTTTAAATCAAAAACTTAGCATGGGTAACAGACTAGTACATTTTATGATAATAACAGCAGCAATTCTAGGGCCAATTTTGAATGCCCTATTTATGAAATATTTACAAGGTGGCAAATAATAATGTATTGTAAAATTTGATTTTTTAAAATGGTACATTATAATATTGATGAAGAGTATTATCAATTAACACTTAATTTTTGCTTTTTCATAAATTAGAACTTATTTGAATTTTTTAACAAGAGAATTTAAATAGGTTTTTTATTTTAACAAATACAAATTGATTTTAATTCTAAATTAGAATATATTCAATTATTGAAAAGCTTATTAAAATAATTTTAATAAGCAAATTTGATTAAACCCTAACTTTATTAAAATAATTTCTGTAAAAAGTTGTCAAAAATAGTTTTTGTTATACATATATATATGTATGTAAATAGCTAAAAAAGTTTATTGCTATCAAAAAAATCCAATTAAGTTGGGTTTAGCTAAGTTCTTAGATAAGAGAATTTAAATAGACCCAACTATTTTTTTGTAAAATTTTTTGTAAAAAAGTTGGCAAAAATAGTTTTTGCTATATACTTATATTTATTAATTCAAAACAGGAGGAAAAAGATGGAAAATCTTTCAAACAATAATAATCAAGAAATACAAAATAATATTCAAGGAGATCTCAAAATGATAAGTATTAATCAACAAAGTTTTACTGGTTGTGAAATATTTGAGGAAAAATCTTCTCCCATTAAAGAAAAAAGTAAATTAAGTAAGATAGGTAAGAAATTACCAGGAATAAGTAGTCAAGAATGTTTTAGATTTAATCGCAATATTGATTTTAGTGTGCAAAGAAACAAGTTAGATAAATACGGTGCTAGTGAAGTAGGCAATATTCTTGTTGGAGGTGCTGGGCTGAAAGATTTAATGATAAACAGAGTGCTTAAATATTTTAATATGAGCCTACCTTTTGAAGAGAATTTATATATGTTCAAGGGCAAAGAGTTAGAGAATTTAGGATTTAGAGAGTTTGTTAAAGCATACGGCGATAATATTGATATTTTATATAAAAATAAATATGCCAACGGTGTTGATAAGTATAATTATTTCAAAAAAATGGGAAGTTCAGAAACTTTAGTGGGCTCAACAATTGATGGCTGGTTTATTAATAATAATGGCGATTTAGAACTATTAGAGATTAAAAGTAGCGACTCTAATTATATGAGTAGTGCTATTGTTGAGTACAATAAAAATGACAATTTTTTAAGCAGTAAATATTTTTTCAAATATTATGTACAAGCACAAATGCAGCTAGCATGCACTGGGCTTAAGTATTGTAATTTGTTCTTTTTAATAGATGCTGCACCAATTAACTGTAAGATTAAAAGAGATGAGGCCTTAATATCAAAAGTGTTTGAATTTGTTAATAAATGTGAATTAGAAATTATAAATTTGAAAAAAGATATTTATAGTAACTATAGAGAGGAATACTTAATGGCACATAATTTTAACGAGGATACGTTTATAAAACTTGTTGAAGATTTAGTAGAAAGGAGTGATTTTTATAGTTCTGGAGTTGAGTTTGATTGGGCAAGAGAATTTATAGAATATGTTGATTGTGCAGATCTTGAAATTAAGGATAATCAATCTGCTGAAAATCTTGCGTATGATTTAATGGAGATTAATAGTCTACAAAAAGAATTAAATAGAATCCAAAACGAAAATAAAAAAAGAGAAAAGCCCATTAAAGATAGGTTGAAGATGCTAATTTACAATATTACAAATACATATCCACTAATTGAGCAGTTAAATTATAAATTTGGAGAGTTTGTGTTTACTCTTGACCCTAAGAAAAGGGCAATATCAGATAGATTAAAGGGACTATTACCAACAAGTGGTACAGTATTTTTCCCTAGCAATATAGCATTTGCAAATAATGTTAGTGTCCCCATGTGAATGGGTGCACTAAAAAATTAAAAAAATAAATTTAATATAGGAGGATTAATTAATGCTTATTAATAAAATAAAACAAGATAATAGAACTTTAAGACCGGAGATACAAAAATGGGGTTGTTACTTTTTGTGTCTACATTACTATACAAGTCTATTTAAGCAACGTGAATTTAATGCGTATGAGATAAATGCAGCGTATTATAGATTTATAGGACTTGGATATATTAAGAGCAATTGTTTTATTATAAATCCATGTATGATACTTAATTACTACGGAATTAGAAGTAGCGTGAGATATGAGTCTTTAAATTATTTAGGTGCAGCCAATGAATTTGAAATAAGTGAAGTTAAAATCGATAAGGTTAATGGATATCACTTTATAGCAACAAAAAATAAAGAAATATTATATGATTCACTTGACTTAAAGCCACGTGGAAAAATATTTAAAGTAACTTCAAAGCGTATATTTAAACTGAAATAGTTTTACTAAAGTTTAAGGCACTTTTTAGCACATTCATAAGCTTGAATTTTATTAGCAGAAGATAGGCCGTAGATATTATCAATTTCATTGGTTGAAGAATATTTTATAAGTTCTTTAATTTGAAAAGAATTGTAGCCGTTGGATTTCAAATTTGAAATAAATAAATTTCGACATAGATGGAGAGATTTATTTACACGAAACCCCGATTTTTTAAGAAGATTTTTAAATTTATTAGAAATATGGATAATGCTAATTTGGTTGTCTTTAAACTTATGTTTGGATTTTTGAAAAAAATAAGTACGTCTTGTATCAAGATTTTTCTCATTAAAATGATTTTTGTGTGCTGTTTGGATAGCCTCGAACTCTTCTGAGTTGATAACAATTTCTCTAATACAAGTTACATTTCTTTTTTTTGCCACATTTACTTTTATGTTGTATAAAGTTTTTCCATTTTTGCTTAAAAAAGTTGAAATATCTTGCATTTTTACTTTTTGCAGTTCGGTGCCCCTGCAGCCACTTATTGCGAGTAAATGTAAAAACCAACCAGATATTGGATCAGCTTGTTTAAGAGTTTTGATGCATTTTTCAATTAGTTTGCCAATTTTTGGGGTCAAATAAAATTTAGGAGTTGGCTTTGAAGCTTTTTTAGTAGGCTTAGAAGAAATTTTTAGTGAATTTTTAAGAATTTTATTTTCATTTATTAGTTTTTGATGATCTTGTAATAATTTGAGCATAAAATCTATGTTGAAATTATTTAAATTAAGATAATTATTCATGTCCATAAAATCCTCTCCTTATAAGTGTTACTTTTAAATTAAGTAAAAGTAATAAAAATTGATTAAAAATGTAATTTATATTTTACCAAAAACAAAAAAATTTAGTCAAATTGTGTGGCTTCTCATTGCATGCAAAATTTGGATTGTAGGATAGCTGTGATAAACAGAAGAGGCAATTTTTAAGGGGTGCACTTAAGAAAGATACTATACTTTAAGTGATATATAGCAAAGACTTTGAAATTTAAGTTGTATGTGTTTTGTAGTCTCTTATAATGAGTAGTGCATTTGCAATGGAGAGATTTTTGGGAGTTGGTTAAAATTACATTTGCGTTTTGTTAATATGTAATAGCTGAATGTAACAAAATTATATATTTAAATCTTTGAAAAATTGTAATTGTTTGGGGTTGCGTTATGATTTAGACTTACGGAGTAACTTATGAATAAAAAAATGAAAATGTTTATTATTTGTGCTGTTTTTGCATTGATGATTTCTTGCAAGAATTATGCAAGTGGTGAAGATTTAAAACAAAATTTAAAAGAACAAGTTGAGGGATTTTTAGATATAAAAAAAGAAGAGTTGTTTGGAGGGTTTGAAAAACCAGAAGCAAAAGTTAAACCAAAAGCTGAAGAATTAGTGCAAGCTGATGAGCCACAGGGGCAAGGTGAAGATCAAGTGGTTCAAGGTGTTGTTGAAGATTCAGAATCAAAAAAAAATGGGATTGACAAAAATGATCAAGAATTACAAGAGGAGATTGAAAAAGAAATAAAAGAATTAAAAGATAAAATAGATAAAGCAGATCCTAAGAATATTTCTATTAGAACATATTCAGGGTATGAAAAGAAAATAAAAGAATTAAAGGAAAAATTAGAAGAAAAACTAAAAGATGAAAAAGATAAAGAAAAGTTTAAAAACGAATTAGAAACCCTTGAAAAAACTTTAAAGGATAAAATGGAGAAAAGGAAAAAAGAATTAGAAGAGGTTAGGAAAAAATTTCAAGAATTTAAAGAACAAGTTGATACTGCAACTGGAGTAACTTATGGTCAGCAAGTTAAAGGAAAAGGCAGTATTGGATTTCAAGCTTGGCAGTGTGCTAAAAATTTAGGGTTAAGCATAAGTAATATCAATAGTAATACTGATGAATTAGCAAACAAAGTTATAGATGATTCACTTGAAAAGATTGAAGAAGAGCTTAAAAGCATTGAAGAAGAGTCAAAAAATGTTAAAAAATAAAAGAAGTGGTTTTGAAAGTATAAATTATAAAAATAAAAATTATAACCGGGCTTGTTTTTCTATTTATATTAACATTGCTTAAGTATTTGGTTAAAATGTAACTTTTTAAAAGTTGTTATTTATTAATTATAAAAGGGCACAATGAATAGTTTTAATTTTAATTTTTTGTTTTTATTTATATTAATTGGTTGTAATGTACATTACAACCAAGATTTTGATAAATTTTCAACAGGCATGGAGCATTCATTTAATGATTTTGAATATGCTAATAATAAAAAAATAGAAATAGAAGAAAGAGAGATATTGGAAAGAGAAAAAAGAGATCAATTAGCAAATGAAAATAAAATTAGATCTTCTATAAAAGAATTTAAAAGTCAAATTGAATATTATAGAGATAAATTCCAATATAAAATCAAAAGATTAGAAGAAGAAATCGAGGAAGAAACTCAAAATTTAAATTTTTTTGTTAAAGAAGGCCATAAAAGAAGTCGGGCGCCTAATGTTTATCAATTTCATCTTGATGAAATTATAAGATTAACAAATGAAAAAAAGAAGTTAGTTTTTCAAGAAAAAGCTATATTCAGCTAAAAGACAATAGTATTAAGCACCATAAAGTTTATATTGATGCAATAGAGGCAGCTTTTCCCAATATTAAGTATAAATTAATTGAATGGAAAAACTCTAATATTGAAAGATATAAGGCTAATATTGAAAGATATACAAATGGAATAAAAATGTTATATGAAATAGAGAATAAAGATTTAGATGATGAAGCTTTAATTGTTAAATTTAGGTCTGAATTCTATAAATTAGAAGATGATAATATGATTGAAGAGAATAAAAATTTAGTTGAAATTTGGAAAGAGGATATTGAAAACTGTCAATATAGCATAATATCTTATGAAGTTGACTATAATAGATATAATAACCTAAAATCCGAGGTTGATTCATTAGAAGCTCTGAACTTAATACTTTAAGATATAAAGAATTCAATTGAAGAAAAGAAATTAGAAATAAATATGTTGAAAAATAGGATTGAAGAAAAAGAATTAAGAAATAAAGAATTAGAAGAAAAGCTTAAAGAACCTGCAGATAAACAAGAGTAAAAAATGGTATTAAAAACATAAATTATGATGAACAAGACTAATTGATAGTCTTGTTTTTTTATTTACATTCAAACTTATTTGTTGCTATTCTAATGAGATCGATTAAAGCACCAATATATAAAAATCCAAATGTAAATAGGTATAACATACCAGTTCCTATTTTCCCTACATAAAATCTGTGAACTCCTAAGTAACCAAGAAATAAGCATAGTAAAAATACTATAAGTTTATTGTAGTTTTCAGCCTGTTTATTTTTGACCCCGCAAGAAATACAAATTTCAGCATCTTTTTTAATTGTTTTGCCACAAGAATGGCAATATATTTCGTCAACAGCTTTTGACATGATTTTACGCTCCTTTTTAAAATAAAACATACTTATCTAAAATCATTTAATATAAGTAAATTATATTTTTACGTATTTAAATTTAATGAACATTTGAAATATAGATCAAGATTTAATAGGTATAAAGAAATTTACAGTTTATGTTAACAATTAATAAATTGCTTTACTATTTAGAGTAACAAATTGTTAATTTTGTTAATTTAGGAGAATTTCCTTGAAAAGAGCCAAAAGGTCTTTTGATGATTATGTTGCGTATTTTCGCGAGGGTTCATTAAGTGATGGAGAAATAGCAGCTAAACTGGGGGTTTCTAAAGTAAATGTGTGGAGAATGAGACAAAGATGGGAAAGTGGAGAAAGTGTTGTTAACGAGGGCTCTAGAGTAACAATTAGTGAAGATACTTTTGAACACCTTTTGTCGCAAACCTTTAAATCAGAAGTTAACGCTAGGAAAGTTAGAAGCGAATTAGATTTAGAGCGGGCCAATTTAGAATTAGGGTTTATATATGCATTTAAGCGATATTCTAGTGTTGAGCTAGCTAGCATGCATACTAAAATAGAAAATTTAAGAGCCGAAATTGATGCTTTAAATAAAGCAAACAGTAAAAAAAGTAAGAAAATTGTTAATGGAGAAATTAATTCTTTAAAAAGTGAGCTTGATGAATATGTAGAGGAGTGCTCAATAAGAGAAATGGAGCTTTACTATGAATGTGTGAAAAAACTTACAACTGCCCATGAAGCTGAAAGCAAAAGCAACTATAAAAATAGTAAAGGACACAAGTGAACTTATATCAAACAAAACTTTTTACAACACTACAAAAGGAATACAAAAATAAATATGGAGTTGACATATCACAATTTGTAAAGCTAACAAGTTCTTCAATTAATTTTGATAAGTTTGAAGAAGAACAGTTAACTTTAAAACAAAAAAATGTGATAAAAAGCACTCAAAAGAATAATGAAAAGAAGATTATACTCAGCAGAGGCATAGCTAGTGGCAAAACGTATCTTGCATGTTATCTTTTTCTAAAAAGTTTAATTGAAAATAAAAAGTTATACTCTAGTGATACTAATAATTTCATTATTGGGAATTCACAACGCTCAGTTGAAGTTAATGTTTTGGGACAATTTGAAAAGCTATGTAAACTTCTTAAAATTCCTTATATCCCAAGACATACAAATAATTCATATATTCTGATTGATTCACTACGTATTAATCTATATGGTGGAGATAAGGCAAGTGATTTTGAAAGATTTAGGGGAAGTAATTCAGCACTTATTTTTGTTAATGAGGCTACAACTTTACACAAGCAAACTTTAGAGGAGGTCTTAAAAAGACTAAGATGCGGGCAAGAAACTATTATTTTTGATACTAATCCCGATCATCCGGAACACTATTTTAAAACCGATTATATTGATAATATAACGACATTTAAGACATATAATTTTACAACTTATGATAATGTTCTACTTAGTAAAGGATTTATCGAAACACAAGAAAAACTCTATAAAGATATACCATCATATATAGCAAGAGTTTTGCTAGGTGAGTGGATAGCAAGCACTGATTCAATTTTTACACAAATAAATATTACTGATGATTATGTATTTACTAGCCCGATAGCATATTTAGACCCAGCATTTAGTGTTGGAGGAGATAACATTGCATTATGTGTTATGGAGTGAGTTGATGATAAGTATTATGCTTTTGTATTTCAAGACCAACGACCAGCCAATGATCCTTATATTATGAATATGGTAAAGACCGTTTTAGAGAATTTCAATGTGCATACACTGTATTTAGAGGATAGAGATAATACAAAAGGTGCTGGTGGATTGACCCGCGAATACATCTTGCTAAGAAATAATATAAGCCAATATTTTAGAATTGTTCCAGTTAAGCCAAAGTCTAATAAATTTAGCAGAATAACAACGTTAATTACGCCGTTTACTTACAAAAAACTTTATATTACAAAGTACAGTAGTTCTTCTGTATTTAATGATATTTATTCGTATAAGGGGGATAGCAAAACCCATGATGATGCTCTTGATGCAATGTCTGCAGCATATTTGATGTTGTCTTTAGGATATAGAGAGCGAAGTGTTCACTTTGGCAATCAAAGATTTTTGTAA
>NZ_CP015785.1 GCF_001945665.1 Borreliella mayonii
ATTTTATTGACAAAAATATTAGTTTTTGCTATCATACATCTAATTTAATAAAGAGAAGTAAAAAGGTGTGTGATTTAAGAAAAACAAAACTAATAGATAAAATAAGTTCACTAGAACTATACAAATACTCAATATTTTTTAGAAATTACATTGAAAATGTAGCAGAAGATTGTCTCAAGAACGGACTTATTCTTGAGAGTGCTGCCCACAATGTTAGTGAGTTTGAACTTGCTAGGTTAAAAGTACAGCTTAAGAATGCTCTGCTTAATTGTATTATAAGCTACCGTTTTCATGGGATTGGCTATGTTTTAGTAAAAACCAAAGATACCCTAATAGATCTAGAACAACCAGTTAATATAGAATTACCTATTGGTTTTGAATACCTTGATTATGAATATGTAAGAGATTTGGGAGTTGATTTTGATCATATAACCTATAAAGTAAAATCCAACAATAAGAACAATTCTTTAGACGCAGTTAAAATACATAAAAGTCGACTTATCATATATGAAAACTTTGATTATATCTTAAAAAGATATGTTCCGTGCTATACCGAAAGCTTTTTGCTAGATATTTATTTATTTGAAAAGATATACGTTGAAATAGAAAGACGTATTGAAAACCACAATTTTTTGTTTTACAAAGATGAATCTTTAGTACAACTACAAGACGCACTCTCTAGTGCAACAACTTCTTTAAGTGCACTTACTCAGAGCAATAATGATAGGGGAAGTGGCATTTTATCTTCTTTTTTGAGAAAACAAAATTCAAACAATCATAGTAAAGATATTTCTAATTTAAGAAACCTTAATGACTCATTATCACAGGAGCTTGCTAGGCTAAAAAGCAATCTAAATAATGAGGGAATGTTTTATACAGCTACTCCTAGTGCTAGTTTAGAGGTTATTAAATACGATCTTAGCTACTTAAAGGAGGCTTTAGCATTAATTAAGGCAAAAATTGGTGCAGATACTAAAGAGCCCTTAACCAGAAGTTTTAATGAACAGGCTAAAGGACTGGGAAATGATGGTAAAGGTGATAGGAGTAATTATTACGATTTTCTCAAAGGTGTACAAGAACAAGTTGAGAACTCTTGTAATTTAAAACTTACAAAGTATTTTGGACTTGATATGAAGTTTAATTCGCTGATTATGTTAAGTGAAGAACAAAAAGTAGAAAGAGATATAAAGCTAATTGAGCTTTACAGTAAATATAACCAGCTTATACAAAGTAGCTCATTTAATAATGAGGAGCTAGCGATGTTAAAAGAGAAATTATTCTCATTTTGAGAAAAGGAGTTAAAAGATGACTGAGAAAGAAGAAAAAGAAGACCTGCAGGCACAAGATAAAGAAGAGCAGCAAATTAAGGCTGATACTAAAGTTATCAGTGTGCAGGAATTTGAAGAGTACCTGCGTTTTAAAGAGCAGGCAAATAGTAAATCTAAAGAGACAAGTCGAGATTTAAGTATAAATGAACGAATAACAAAAGAACTTGCAGAAGTTGAAGAGCGGGAGCGTATTGAAAAGCAATTGTTACTAGAGGCTGAGCGAATTAATGAAATTGATACACTTGCAAAAGCACATCTTAGCAATCATTTTAACAAAGAGGTGCTACTTGCAAAAGGATATACATTAAAAGACATTATGCAAGCACAACGTAGAGAACTTGTACGCAAGTTCGTTCCAATTGAGCAAATTAAAGCTATTGCCAAAGTATCAGACATAAGTCATATCGATGGAGAGATATTAGAGCAACTTGTTTCTTTAGCAAAAGTGAATATTAAATTAAGAAAAAATGCGAGTAGCAATTCTTCTTCTGTTGATTCTATTAAAGGTAATATTATTGCCAAATCTGAAGATAGAGCAAGTTTGCTTGATTCTAATTTTGTACCAATTAATTTTACAGAATTTGTACAAGCTATAAGTAATACATACAAGCAAAGACGAATTCAATTTTATGAAAATCTAAAAAGACATAAAAGAACAAGTATTGCTTAAAGGAGTTTTTAATGAGTGATATAACAAAAATCAAACAAGAGTTTGATAAAAAAGTTGCAGAAATTCAAGCATTAATGAAAAATCCCCAACAAGACTCAGGATTACTTAGTAATTCTATTGATTTTAGAGACCAAAATCTAATTTTTTCCAATTCTGGTGGGGTTTGCACTAGTAGTAAAGACAAAATAGAGAATTACCCTGCTAAAGGGTATCCGTATAAACGGGGTGTTAAGCTTAGTTTTGGAGATGGAACAACAGAAGTAGAAGTTGAGGCTGGTGGTGGAGACGATTTATATGGAGTGTGTTCCGATATAGATGAGTTTAGCGGTATGGCAACTGTTATACCAATTACAAATAACTTTACTGGGTATTTAACGCTTAAGAAAGAAGGACAAAATGGTGTAAATAATCCAGGAGATAAATTAAATTTTAACCAACATGGGGAACTTGAAAAGGTCACTGGGGCTCAAAAATCTGTTAATGCAATAGCACTTTCAAAGGCACACAAATTAACTGAAGATTTATTTATAGTGCTTGCTAGTGTATTTGGGAATAGAGCAATAAAAGGGTAATAAATTATGGCTTTAAAAGGCAACATGCAAGTAGAAAATCTTGAGGCTGTTGAGGACCCACAGGTAGATTTAGGGGCACAAGTTTCCGCTGCTCCTAGAGCTAAACGGCAAGCAAGACAAGCTGAGGATGCACAAGGGGAAGATCCCTATTTGGAGGCAATTAACGAGCTTGATGATGTCCTTTTGAAATTCAAGAAATATGTAAAATCGATGAGCTTAATTGAAAATAAGGTTTTTGGCGGTTTAAGTAGTTGTTTTAAATCTAAGAATGAGCGAGTTGATGCATATTCATTTGCATGTTCAAGTTATACAGACAAAATAGAGGAATACCTTTACGACCCAGCAAATAGTTTTCCATACAAGCGTGGGGTTAAACTTGTTCCAAAAGAGAACTCTATATATGTAGAAGTTGGAGCTGATACTGATATGTATGGGATATGTGTAGATGTATGTGAGTTTAGTTGTACCGCGTATGTATTGCTAATTACTAACAATTTTGAAGGGTACCTTGTCACAAGGAATCCAAGTATAAAAATAGGAGAAATCCTAGACATAAATAATAACGGTGTTATTATCAAGGCTGGAGGTGGGCCACCAACCGCAATTAACATATATGCTCTATCTGATTCATTTACAATCAATTTTGCACCCGAAGATGGAAATCAAGATCAAAATAGATATCCTAGGCAAGAGTATTCTATTAATTTGATAAAAGTTGCAATTTTTGGAAATAGAGGCCTTGAGAAGATAGTAATACCTGATGGTGGTTAAACTTTGGGCGAATAAAAGGAGGTAAATAAATGGGAGATACAACGCAATTAGTAAAAGAGTATCAAGAGAAAAGAAGTAAACTGGAAAAGTTTATGAAAAATCCCCAACATGACGCTAGTTTGCTTAGCAATTCTAATGAATTTAGAGACAAAAATGTAGAATTTTTTGCTTCTGGAGGCACTAGAACTAATAAGTTTGACAAATTGGAAAATCATCCATTTTTGGGGTATCCGTACAAGCGTGGAGTAAAAAGAGTTATTCAAGAGGCTCAAGATAATCAAAGTCACTATGAGCCACATGTTGAGGCTGGTGGAGGTGAAGACTTATATGGAATATGCATTGACATAGATGAGTTTAGTAAAATAGCTACTATTGTGCCAATTACCAATAATTTTGAAGGATATTTAGTAGCAAAAGATTCTACGGTTAAAGTAAAAGACAAACTTGTTTTTAATAAAGACGGTGCTCTTGAAAAGGTGACTGGAGCACCAAATAAAGCAACTATTAATGCAACAGCATTGTCTGATGCAAAACAAATTAGCAATGAGGTTTATTTAGTAAAAGTAGCTGTATTTGGGAATAAAGCTATGAGTAGAAATTAATAATATTTAGGAGGATTTAATATGGAATTATTTGATGAAAATTATTATGCAAAAGCTGTGGCAAATATCATAGGAGAAGTTAAAGATCCTATTATGTATAAATGGTTTTCACCTGATCAAATTGAAGATGTTGATCTACAAATGGGATATCAAAAAACGGTAAAATGGGACGCGTTTTTAAATGCTAATCCTACAACAATTGCCGATGAGGTTAATACTATCTCAACTATTGGATTTAGTTCTGAAGTGGTAAGACTTAATTATTTAAAATTACAGTATAAATTCAGACATTTAAAGCAGACTTCTGAGAAATTTTATACTTCAGATTCATATATTGGGGACATTAATAATAATTTACTCCCTTTTGCTCAAGCGTATAAGCTTGCAAGTAGTGAAATTATCAAACTTATTAATCACTTTGTATTAACCGGGACTGTTTCGATTCAAAAAGATGGGAAAAATCAAAAACGCCTACTTCCCAATATGTATGGACTACTTAATATGCCTGAGCAGATAAAAGAAGAAGTTGCTAGTGCTGATAAAGATAAAATGGATAAAATCTTTGAAAAAATTGAGGCTGGACTTTCAAAGTTGGAACTGGGCGACGAATTTTCCACCCCGATGATGGTAATAGTTGACCCAGCAACTTCACTTAAACTAGTAAAACCATACGCAGCAGCACAGGGTGTAGCAAGTAGTTGTGAAAAATGGGAAGACGTTTTGATTCAAACCATTAAGGCTATTAATAATAGAGAAGATGTTTACATTGAGACTTCAAACTTGCTAAAACATAAAATACTCATTTATCCACTCAATTCAGAACTTATTAAATTTAAACCTAGTAAGTATATGCTACCTACACCGAATGAACAAGTTGATAAAGACTCAACCGATGTAGCTCATTCATACATTGATTTTGTTTTAGGTGGTCTACTTGCTACTAGAAAAACTATTTTGCAAGTTAACATAAAGCAAAGTTAAAAGTATAAGGTAAGTGAAAATGAGTGAACAAGAAAACTTACAAACACAAGTTGTGGGAGAAGAAGAACTTTTAGTAACAAAACTCCATTCAGAAGTGTTATTGCTATTAGGAATAGACAAATTTGCCCTAAGCAGGCAAAATTTTCTACTTCATTTATCCTTACTTCAAGCTATTCTAGTAACACGCGGTATTGATGCTAGTTCACTTACATATGAACAAATATTTTTACTTACTTTCTACCATATGGGTTGTCAATTAAGAAAACAGGGAGTTGTTCGAGAATTTGAATTTGATAGGATCAAAAAAGAGAAATTCAATGAACTTGAACTTGATTATTATCCTAGTAGCAGTGGAGGCGAAGAAGGCGGCGAGGGGGGTTGTGGCTCAAACAAGAATTTTTGTTCACAACTTGATGCATTTTTAGAAAAACTAAAAAGAGAAACTTCAACGCCATCTTGTGTGGGGGTTGTCTAATGAATGGTGTTAGAAAAAGACTTTCAGATATGTCTTTCCGCATGATCAACGTATTTAAGGATCCTCAACCTTTAAGGTTTTATAAAGGCACTGTTGTTAAACTTGAAAACGATTCTTCTTATCAGAGAGTTTTTGATAAAAATAAGTACACTGAATTTGCAGGAGTTATTATTGACATAAGGCCACAAGAACTTGCAGTGCTTTATGACTCTGATATGTCTGATATTCAAGGATATTCCAAACTTTACACATATCAAGACCTTAACTATGAACTAAAAGACCGCATATCAATTTCGGATTTAATTTACTTTGAAATATTTAGTATTGACTCTTCAATCGGATATTTTACTTTGGTTTTAAAGGAGTTTATATGGACAAACTAGAGTTTAAAATGGAATTGGAAATTGGGTGGTTTGGTGGTCGTGCAGGGATTGCTAGAATGCATGAAAAAGGGGGTAGCAATTTACCAGCAAGAAAACATTTAACCAAAATTGCTGGTAGTTCTGAATTTAGAGAATATATCAATAATAGTTATATAAATTCTAAGTTTAATCTTGACCCCAAATCGGGAATGGAGGCTATTGGACAAGCTTTTATAAGGTACTATGGAAATTATCTATTATCAGCACAAGTCTCTCCAGCCTTAAAGGCTAATACAATCAAAAGTAAGTTTAAAAAGGGTAGTAACACCGCAGCAATTCCACTTGTTGATACAGCCAAAATGTTATCCGAGATTACTTATAAGGTAACACTTGAATGATTTTTACTTTAGATATGGTTTTAAACCATTTAACTCAAATATTCAAAGGGTTTAAGGCGTATGCAACTGAAAATAATTTTGAGTGCGATATCATAAATACTTACAATCACCCGTACCTTTCAAAAATCACAGCTGCTAGCTCAAATATAATAGCATTGAAATTTGATGGTACAGAAAATCTATTTGATCATAATTCTAGAGCCGGTGCATTTTATGAAAATGCTTTGGAATTCAGTTTAAATTTTCAAATATATATTATTGCTATAGTGTTAAACGCTCAAGATTTTGACGCTAATTCACGTATGTTAATGCTTTATGGTATGCTTAGCAATTTCCTACATAATAAAGCCCATAAGTATACTTTAGAAAGTCAATCACAACCCGAATATATTAGTAAAATTAATTTCTACATTTACCCAACATCTAATATGCAAACAGTTGGGCTAATTAATTTAGGCACAAAATATAGCAACCATGCATACAGTGCATCTATAGCATTTAATGCTAGTGTAAAAGCAATCGAAATTTTAAAGGAGGAATACGAAATTGCCGCAAGATACAATTAGTGTAAGTTTAGTTGACTCTAGAATTCAAGCTAGTAGGCCCAATTATTATAATCCACTTTTGGTTTACAAAACAGCTAAAATCAAAGTTAATAAAGATGCTGCTAACTTTGTAACATTGAATTTAACCGTTAATAACTATGAAAAACAAATTGAAACTTTGGAAAAAGATAATGGGAATGGACAAGATCAGTTTGGAAAAGAAAAGACACTACTTAAAACCGCAATGTCTAATTTTTTCAATTCAAGTGAAGAATCATTAAAATCCGCTGTTCTTTTTATTTATAAGGATAAACCTGAAGAGTTAAAAAAATATCTTAAAGTACATAGACACACTTTTGTTGTACTTATTAATACTGAGGGTGATAATTCCGATGATGGACTTAAGATTTACAAAGATGATTATGATAAATTTAAAACACCTTCAATTTTTTTTGTATTCTCAACTAAAGAACAAGAAATAAAAGAACTTTTCAAGGATAAAAGCAATACTGAAAAAGAAAGAAATATTGTTGTTTACAGTAACAATAAAGACAATTTACACCTTAAATTTATAAGTCAATATCTGCATCAAGCTAGCATTTTCCATGCTGTAAATCCTTATGGTATGCCACTGGCTGCTACACCGCTTGTTGACGACACTGTAATTGGAAAGTTACGAACTGCAAAAATTAATTTTTATACACTTCTTAATGAAACGGGTCTTGATGGTATGCCTGCTTTTAAAGAGGGGGTTGATCTAGCTGGAGGTGCAATAGACGAGCAGTTTACATATCACTATATAAAAAATGAAGCAATTATTGAGCTTATTAGAATTTGGAATAAAAACAATAGACAAAACAGCAAATTATCTGCACTGCAACTTAGTGGGGCTAGAGATAATGCATATACTTCAGCAATTGAGTGTCTACTTAAGAGATTTATAGATAGAGGGCTGATTATACTGTATAAAAATTTAAGTCTTACTATTTCTCCTACACCACAACTTAAATTAGAACTTAGTGTGAATATTACTTATAACTTTAGCATTAATGCTGTTGCTTTAGTAATTACTACTCAAGATATAGTTGATTATCAAAATAGTTTAAGTGCCTAAAAGGGGGTTTAAAAAATGCAATTTTATGATTTAAGAGAAGTTTATTTTTCAATTGGTGGTACACAGTTACATAGTGGCAAACTAGAGCTTACAAGCGAGCCTACAACAAGAGCAGTGATTAGTAGTGAAGATAAAGGTATGCCTGTAATAAGCTTAAGAGATCCCAAAACGATAACTTATGTTTTTAACATTGAAGTAACTTTGGGTAGTCAAGACTACATTTTGTTAACTGAACTTTCGGATGAACAGTTTTACAACATGGATGTGAGAAAAGATGATAAAATGCTTGATTTAGCATTCAATGATAGAATTGCTACCAAAATTATTTCTAACTATGCAATTTTTACTGAAGAACCGTCAAGAAGTTATTCTGCTGAGGCTGAAAAAGTATCTTTTGAAATTAGGGCTATTAATTGCCAAAAAACTAAACCAAACAACACTTAAAAGGAGAGTCTTATTATGATAATGAGATATAAAATGAAAATTTTAACTAAAAATAAAACTTATGAATATCCACTGAGAGTACTTCCGGTCTATGAATGGGATAGAATACTCGGATTTAATCAAAGTTACGCTGTTTTAAAGCTTAATGAGGTTAAATTCTTAAGAGAAATCACAAGCTTAATGATAAGTCCAAAATTTTTAGACGAATTCTATGTGATTTTGGATCAAAATAGAGAATTTATTTCTTATTATAAAGATTATCTTGTTGCAATAATTTACACTGCACAATTTAATACTTTTCATTTAGACAATGATCTTAAAAAACCTGCTTTAGTATATCTAAGTGAATATGAAAATAATGTTGGTGACTTTGTTACTTTTGACTATATCAATGAAAACTTTGATTATGAAAAAGTAGCCACTTCGCTTTCATCAATTACATCAAATTCCAATGATCTGGTTGCTAAATGAGCAAAAGAAATAGAGATATTGATAAAGCTATTGCAAGTCTTAATGAGACTAGAAAAAAGTATTTTAACTTGCTTGACGAGATTAAGAACGATAAATACTATTTTCCAGTAATTATGAATATTTGCTCATATGATGATGTAAAGAAGTTGCCTTATGACGAGCTTTTAGAGGTCAATAGACTTGCTGATATTAAATTAGAAAAAGAATTGTATGAGTTGATTCTGGGCAAGTGAGGGCTTAGTGAGCGACAAATTCACCATTAAATTTAAGGGAATTCTTGATCATGCTGCAACAAAAAAGGCTATTGAACAAGATATTTCCAAAATGGAAAAATATCTTAAACCCAAAAAATCCAGTTTGGGAAGTACTAAAGATATTGTAAAAAATAATTTGTCGGACAAGAAAAAAGAACTTAACAGACAATCTAAATTCGAAAGCTTAAGGGAGCGTGTTGAGAAATATAGACTTTCGCAAACCAAAAAGCTTATGAAACAGGGTATGGGGTTTGAGAAAGCAAGAAAAGAAGCGTTCAAAAGATCTTTGATGTCTGATAGAGACAAAAGACGTCTTGAGTATAAAGAACTTGCAAAAGAATCAAAAGCAAAAAGTAAAATGTTAGCGGCCTCTCAAGGAAAAGGACTTGTTGCCAAAATTGCAATAGGTAGTGCCCTGGGAAATATCATTGGCAATGCTATGAGTAAAGTTGGTGGTGGGCTAATTGGGTTTTTGTATGGTTTTATGAAAAAATCAGTTGAAAATGAATCCAAGCAAAAGAAACTACAACAACTCAATAATGTGTTTTACAGTGACAAAGAACGTAATAAAATTTGGGATGCCATTAAGGAAATGAAAGGATTTGAACGCAATTTAGAAAAAGAAGATTTGTTGCGAACAGCAAGTGTGCTTAAAGGCCATATCAGAGAATTAAAACTTAATGATGAAGAGGGAGAGAACGTATTAAATGCAACAAAACTAGCAGCTATGTTTAGAAGCACAGGGCTTGTTGGTGATAACGAAAGTGCTGTTGAAGTTGTTTCAAAAATACTTAAAGGGGAACTTACAGAAGCTTTTAATATATTGAAACCCATAGACAAATTTGGAGAAAAATATCTAGAAGCCATGAAAAACAAGTTAGAGTTTCTAACTCAAGAGGGAGGGAAAAAAAAGCTAAGGCCAGAGATAATTGCAGACTTAATAAAAGATATATCATCTTTGAAGATAATGGGTCATTCCGATGAACTTTCTTCAGCTAAAAGTAAATTAGACAAAATAGAGCAAAGTCTTGAAAAGACAACCAGCAAAGTTTTGATGCCGGTGATTGGCAAAATAACCGATATTATTGATAATGTTATGGATTTTGATTTTAACAAAATCATAGAAAAAGTCGTTGATGGCATACGTGATGGGTTAAGTGGTGCTCTTAACGGAATAAAAAACGCTGCCAGCTCAGCTATTAATACTGCCAAAGAGAATCTCAACAAAGCGTGGGAATACCTTACTGGAAAGGGCAATAATAACACCGGGGGTGATGATTTAGGCAATTTTAAATAAAAAGGAAATTCTATGGATATTAAAAATGAAAATATTATCAATATTAATATTGAAAAGAAAAAATTCGAGGAAAAAATCGAGGATATTGAAAAGAAAGAATTCGGGGAGATTACTCGAATAATAAGAGATGTAATAACTCAAATATTTGCTCTTTTCGGAGCAGATAATTTTTTAGTGTTATTCCCAAGAATGGATTTAAAAGGTTTTGGATATGTTCCTCAATTGTTTTTTATAAAACCAAAAACCGAACTCATAACACGCACTTACAATACTAGTTGTTCTAAAAGACCAGTTATCAACTATTACGATAGAAAAGCGGAATATGTAAGCTACAATCCAGTAATGACTGGTGAAAATATCTCATTAAATGGTGGGGTATTAACCTCACTATATAAAGAAATGCTTTCTTTGCTCAAAATGACTGTTTTTGGCAATACTATGCTACGTTTTGACGTGCATCTTGCAAAAGAACAACTAGCAAACAGACTTCAAGCTCAAGTTCCCTTTAGTATCTACAGTCCAACTTTTGGCCTTAAAGAATTAGCTGTAATTACAAGTCTTTCGTTTAAGGATGTTCCTTTCATTGATGAAGTTGAAGTTAGTCTATCAATAGAAATTGTAAAAACATTTGAATTGGAAAAATATAAAGGATAATTAATGTTGCTACTACAATATGATTTTAAAATTGAATTTTACAAATCAAAACAACCCTTAGAAAAGGATACAAGCTCTGGAGATTCTTTAATTGAAGAAACTCCTAAAATTATAATAAATACACAACATGGAATTCATATTGATATTACCATATCTAATGAGTTTTCAAATTATAATTTTGTAAAATCTAAACGAACAAAAATTGTACTTTGGAATTTGCCCCTAGACTTCACCAACGACATTGAAGTAGGAGATATAGTAAAAATATATTATAAGAAATTTGCTCATGAAAAAAATTTTGATTTCATAATGTCGGGATATTTAGGAACTCCTATGAGCACTGATTATCCTGGTGGTGATTTTAGTGTTGAGCTTGACGTTCGGTTAGCGGTTAGTAGCAACTTCTTTAATCGAAAATTAGAGAACAAAAACTTTAAGGGAAAAACGGTGCAAGAGGCAATAGAATCTGTATTTCCCAATCGTAATATCCTTAATATGGATGAAAAAGATTATCTTAAAATCATTGACAAAGATATTTATGCCACAACACCAAAAGAATTTGTTGACAAAATAAAAGGAATATATATTCATGACGTAATAGCTGATATTGGCGGTGATAGCTTTGATGTTGAATGTAATTTTATATTTACTAATGATAGAACAATTCAAGAAGATGAAAATTACAAGGCTTTAGAAGATTATGGACTTGAATTCATTCCACAACAAGAAATTGCTATTGAGGGCGAATACAAGATAAGACGTGTATATTGGAACACACAAACATTTTACACACATAAACTAAAAATTGGTGATAAAGTTTCATTTATTGATGGGCTAGGAAAAATGATAAAAACCACCATAAAAGAAACAAGTGCAAGACTTAGCAACGCAGGAGAGTGTTCATTAATACTTAAATTAAAGGATGATTCTAATGATTCTGATTAAATGTATAAAGTAAAGGGGATTAAAATGACTAAAGACTATAAAATTTACAGAATGAACCAGCGTCTTTATGGACATGCTTTAGCACAAGAGGACGTTAAAAATTGGATTTATTCAAACATTTTTATAATTAAAATTGGCACTGTAAAGGAGTTTAAACAACAAACTCAAGAGGCTATTGTTACAATACCCGAATTTGAAGATTTAGAAATTCACACAAAAAATATATCTAATATCAGTTTAGAACTATCAAAAGGTGATAACGTTTTACTGCTTCAATCAAGCGTTAATATTTTTGATAAAAATAATGATATCCACTTTGACAAACATCATTTTTATATACTTAGTGCAATTAGCCCAAAGACTTTAAATCTAATCTCTGATACTGTTAAAATTAGAGCGAATAATAAAATTGAAATAGCAAACCAAACAACTAGCTTAAAAAAAATTCTAGATAATATTGTTAGTGCTATCAATGGTATAAAAATTATAGGGGACTCAGTAATTGACGAATCAAGCTTAAAAATAGCAACCGCTCAAATTAATTCTGATATTAATAGTTTGTTTAAGTAATTTTTGCTAAATATGGTATAATTACTAGTATGGATTTAAGATTAGGCAATAATTTTGAATTGGTATTTAATAACGATTTATCACTTGTTGATGGAATTGATGAACAAAAACAAAGATTTTTGATATTTTTAAAAACCTTAAGGGGTAGTTTAAGCTATGCTCCTCATTGGGGACTGGACTATTTCTTGCTTTTAAAGCTGTTAAAAATTAACAATCTTCACGCTGTAAAAAATTATTTTCATGAAATATCTAAAGAGCTTAACTTAGATTTAATAAATATTTCAACTACTATACAAGACAACAAAGCACACATATCCTTTTTTTTCTCCGGCGATGTTTTGAATATGGAGTTTAATTTATGAGCATAGTTTTTGATTCTGATTTTGGCATTTTAAAACGTACAATTAAGGATATTGTAAGATCGAAAAGAGAATATTTGCGTGTAAATTATGGGATTAATATTGATGATAACCAAAGCTCAATTTATAACATTATTGCGTCTTCTTTAGCATTAATTGAAGAAGAAATAATTGATGAGCTTAATCTCTTTTTTTCTAAAATGAAACCAGGTGGTACTTATTGGGCTGCTATTGAAGAACACATTTCTTCTAAAAGCACAACTTACAGTGCGGTTCGCACGGCTTTACTTAATCTTGATGGGGTTGAGTACACTAATATTAAAAGTGCAGCTGGTAAAGCCAACATATATCTAATTCTAAAGGAAACTTTACTAGACACTAGTAAATCTAACATTAATAGTCCTGAATTTAAAGCAAAACTTTGGGAAACATTATATCTAACAACTCCTAGTGGTACTTTACTTGAGGGAGACATAGAAATTGATGGTCTCAATTCAACTGGACAACGTAAATCCTATAAAATATCACTAGGGAAAAGAAAATATGTTTACATGAAAGTAAAGTATAAACTTGACCTTAAAAACTATCTCTACTTAAACATAGACTCTCAAATTAGGGACATTTATTCTAGGATTATTTCAAACAACTATTCTGATATGGGAATTAGCTTTGAATATCAAGACTTTTTTGCTCCAGTTAATGAAGTTAAAGGAATTAAGTTTATGGAAATAAGTGCTTGTATTAAAGATACAGACCCTGAGAGTATTACAAAAATTGGTGATAGCGATTTTAAAAAAAATCAAGATATTGCCATTAATGATGACACAATGCTACTTTTCAATACGACAGATAGATTGCTTATTGATATTGGATAGTTAACAAATATGAAAATACCCAATCTTTTCAAAAACACCGAAATTCATAAATTTATACGTACAGAAACAGAATATGCACAAGCATTGCTTAATGAACTTAAGTCTCTTAATTCCAACTTCATATCCATTAATGTAATAGAAAATATAAAATCAAGATATATTGCGATATGGATATCTCAAGTTTTATCTATCTTTTATGCAAAAACTCAAACTTTACAAAGTATTACAAGCAATATTAATAGTGTTATTTTTGCTTTACGTCATATTGGCACTGACGAGTCATTTAGACTGATTTTCAAGACCTTTTTAAATGTGGACATTGAAGTTACTACTCCTGAAGCTGGGGTTATTGATATCTCTTTAAAAGGGGTAATAAAAACAAACTTTACTACCTTCATTTCGCCTAGCACCGAAAAAGGAAAACGACTAAAAAAGATAATTCTTAGAGAAAAGAAGCCGGGATACGCTGCATCTAAAAAAGCTTTAGTATTTAACTCACTTCCTAAAGGCTATGATCATTCAATTTATGCTTTTATAAAGGGAATTATTCCTATTGGTAGAGTTCTCAAAATTAATAATACAGATGGTAACAATATTATAACTTTTAACAACTAAGGAGGTTTTATGGCTGATGATCAAGAAAAATTACTAATTGATGAAGAAGAAACGGTTCAAATAAAAGATTTAAATAAAGTTACGACCGTTAACAATACTGATCTTTTACTGTTTGATGATGGAGCTGCAAGCAGTAATGCTATCACCTTTAAAAACTTCTTAAAAACCATTAATCACCAAACATTTAAAGGCGAAGAACTAGGCTATTTTAAAGATATAATTAAATCTACAATCGCTACTGAACTTGCAGCCGATAAAGATTTTATAAAAAGCATTTACGATTTAATCGTTGACAAGCTAATTGAGAATGAATCTAGTAAACTTTCAAATCTTTTTAGTAAAATTAAATCTCGTCTTACAGATAACATATCATCAGCCACTTTATCTAAAAATGATGATCTTTTGACAATGTCTTCTAGCAGTATTCAAAAAACACCTATCCCGGAACAATTGTTAGGGGTACCATCAGATTTTCAAAGTTCTTATGATTTTACTAGAAATACAATAATTTATCCTCGTGACTACAAGAATCACCGCGTAATCATTGATCTGGAAGACTATAATGATGTGGATCTCATTTTTTACAAAAGTGATGATGATCCCATTTATCTTGATTTCCAAGTTGATGTAGAATCCTTTGGCGAGGGTAAAACATTGAGTTTAAGATATTCTGATGAACGTGAAAAAAACACTATTTATTCACGTAATAGTTCTAGTACTAGAAGAATAACTTTTAGCATTCCTTTATATAAAGGATGGTATGTTCAAAAAAGAGCATACTCATCAGGGAATCCCATTCCGGTTCTTTTAAAACTGTAAACTTTTTAGCAAAAATTGTGATTTTGGTATATAATATACGTATAAAAATAAAAAATTAAAATCGAGGATTGAAAAAATGGATACTATTAAATTAACAGAACTTCTTATCAATTTAAACGAAATTAAACTTATAGCCGTAATGATTTTTGTAACAGTGCTAGTTTTAGGAGTATTAATTCTTCTCAAGCCTTTATTAAAAGACATATTGACTATTGTAATAGGCAAGATTTTTAAGAATGGCAATGGGAATGGCAAAAATCATATCAAAAAAAGAGATTAAGTTATGAAATTATCTAAAGATAATGTTGAGCTTGGACTTGCATCTTTATCAAGCCTTATTGATATATTTTCTAAATTTGAAGATGAATTTGATGAAATTGCACATAAAGGATTCTTTTTGGTTTATGATCTGTATTCTCATTACAAATTAATCTATACAGCAAATATGGAAAGACTTGAGAGTGCATTAACCCCAGCAATAAATGCGGCACTCGCTCCATTAAATGAAAAAATCAATCAATGCATTGACTTAGTTAATTCTGATGAAAAAAATCTCAAAATATCTAATGATCTGAAATTCAATCAGGAAGGAAAACCTATCTATAAGGAAAGAACAAATAATGCAAAATAACACTATTGGTTTAGGACTTAATTTACTATCCAGCCTAACTAACATAGCCAAAACTGATACAAACATAGATCATAATTACATTAATACTTTTAGTAAAGTAATAGATTTTTTCTACAAAACATATATAAGCACACTAAAATCTATGGAAACAGCTGAGTCAACTAAAATATTTAAAGAAATACAAGACATTTTAAAATACAACATTGAGATAATAGAGGCTATCTCTACTGATAAAAGCAAAAGAATTATCACTTCACTTAAAGCAACACGTAACAAAATTATGAAAGAATATATCAAAATACTTAAAAGAGGTGAAAATGCTTAAAAGATTGCATTGTCTACTAATTGCTTTGCTACTATGTTGCACCACTATTGCCAACCTACCAGAAGAGCCAAAACCGCCAATTATTCCAACACTAAAATCTTTAGCTAAATATGAAACACAACTTTCAGAGTATGTTATGTACCTAGTAACATTTTTAGCTAAAACAAAAGTTAAAGTTAATGATCCAAATTATCCAGAATATCCTTATCCAGACTTATCAACACTAAAAGACGAACACTCTATAACTGCAGTAAAACACAATATCAAAATATATTTAGAGTACATTAAAAAAACAAAACCAATAGCGGAAAAAGTCTATAATAAATATTCCCAATTAAAAATGTAAATTACAAAAAGGTTTTTCTTGCAAGAAATTCTATTTTACATATAAAAATCTCTAAAGCTAATTAATCTAAAATAGTGTATAATATGACTATAAGGGAAAATTTTATGGAAACAGTGTCAACAAATATTGCAAGTGTAACTCAAGAACAAATATATAAAGAATTTATTAGACTGGGCATGGAACAATTAATAGCACAAGATTTATCTAAAAGATATTATCACAATGAACTAACATATAGAGATTTAGAAAATTTAGAAAAACAATTTGATATAAAATTTGATAATCTTGTTTCTAAAATAGATAATGCCAAAAGTGAACTTAATACCAAGATAGATAATGTAGAAAAGAATTTACAAAAGGATATATCTAATTTAGACATCAAGATTGATGCCGTAGAGAAGAATTTACATGTTAAGATTGATGCTATTAAAAGCGAACTTAATACTAAGATTGACAATGTGGAAAAGAATTTAAATGCCAAAATAGATACTGTAGAAAAGAATTTAAACACTAAAATAGACAATGTTGAAAAGAATTTAATGTCTCTTTCAGAAATGCTTAAATGGGTATTGGGAATTATGGGAGCAATGTCTATAACAATGATAGCCGGGCTAATATTTGCTTTCATTTCTAAATAGCTACTACCTCACTTAAAGAATATCAATTCAAATAATAATTGTTTATCCAATATTTAGTATTAATAATTGATTAAGTGAATATTAATAATAAAAAAAGGAATAACAATGAAAATTATCAACATATTATTTTGTTTATTTTTACTAATGCTAAACAGCTGTAATTCTAATGATACTAATACTAGCCAAACAAAAAGTAGACAAAAACGTGATTTAACCCAAAAAGAAGAAGTACAACAAGAAAAACCAAAATCTAAAGAAGACCTGCTTAGAGAAAAGCTATCTGAAGACCAAAAAACACATCTTGACTGGTTAAAAACCGCTTTAACTGCTGATGGCGAATTTGATACATTTTTACAACATGATGAATCTAAAATCAAAACAGCACTTGACCATATAAAAAAAGAACTTGATAAATGCAATGGAAATGATGAGGGAAAAAATAACTTCAAACAGGTGGTTCAAGGGGCCCTTAACAAGGGTACAGACATAGATAATTTTGCAAGCAATGCAACTACTACATGCAATATTGGTGGCTAATAATCTAACAGCCCCCTATTTGGGGGCTTTAATATTGCTATACTGCAAATATATAATTAAATTGTCTTTCTTTTTTCAACATGCAAAAGAATTTTAATACTTTTGTTTTATAAACGTCTCGATTATCAGACATAAATACTTTAAGCTTATTTAGATCATCAAATCTATTAGTTTTATTGAAATATTTTTTTAGAATATTTACCCAATATTCTATACTCTTAAGCTCAGCATTCTTTTCAAAAAGATCCTCTAAAGCATCATCATTATCAGTACATAATGCCCGAATAAGAGCATTTATATTATTTTTTTCTTCACCTTCATTTACCCAATTTTTTATATTAAACAGTGCGTCTCTAAAAATTTCATAGCAATAAGCCTTGCCAGATTTTAAGTTTTTATTAAAGTTGTTTAGTTGATTTTTTTCTTGATTTATGTCCTTTTTTTGTTCTTGTTTTTGATTAACACTAACTTGCTTGCTAGGCATAGAATTTTCGTTTTCATAATTATTGTAAATAGGTGCTGCATCAGTATCCACTTCACTTTTTATATAAAGACATGCAACTAAAGCATACCTTTTGAAATAAGTAATAGCTGATCCAACTAGTTGTGGTACTGTATTTACAACATTTTTAGACCCGCTTTCATTGTTCCATTGTAAGTTTTCTGTAAGCATTGGTGTATCAAAAGAAAATTCATATCCAGTGCTTGTGCTGTAGAATGTGGTTCTAATAACATGCTCCTTTTGACCATCTACAAATTTAGATATTGGATATTGCTCAAAATCAAGCTCTAAATTGTGCTTATAAATAACGTTTTCAATTTCTTCTACTATTTCATTGAAATTCTGATATTTGTATCCATACCCTTTAAGACTTTTGTCAATCCCTGGTAAATTCATTTTTAGGGTTTTCATATCTTTTCTGAAGCTTATTTTTGCTTGAATATTATTTTGTATTTCTTGATTATTTTTGTTTAATATGTTTGTCATTTTTTTACTCCTATTATGTTATATAAAAATAAATATATATCAAAAACTATTTTTGCCAACTTTTTTACAAAAATTTTTACAAAAAAATAGGGCTTAGCTAAATTCTCTTGCTAAAGAACTTCGCTAAACCCTTGTATTATTTTTTGCAAATTACATAATAGGTAGAAAAAATGAACATATTTTTCTACGCTGTTTATAGTGTAGCCCAATTTAAAATTAAAATCAATTTGTATTTTTACTAAATTATAAAAAGTATATTAATTTAACAAAATTAATAATTAAAATTTAATATTTTTTTAGAAAAGTATTTACTTTTAAATCAAAATTTTGCATAATCAATATTAATTATTAATAACATAATAGGAGAAAAAACATGAAAGGTTTTTCAAATGCCACAAAAAATCCAACTTGCCACAACAAACACCAACACAAATTAATATCTCTTACTTCAACACTAGATTATCTAAACAAAAAAGATAAAAAATATAACCAAAAAAACATACTCTATTACTATAATGAAAATTTAAAAAGAAATGGGCTAGCTCCAACTACACTAAGAACAATGCAAAATTATCTTTACAAATTAGAAAAAGTACTAAAAGTAACAACCAATTATTACCAACACATGGGTGTAAACTGTGGGACTGAAATTTACTATAAACTAAAGTATCCTAAAAAAGAGTGTTACCAGAAAATCAACAAATACTTTAAAGAGCAAAAAAACTCTAGATTTAAATCTAGAGTTAATAACCATTTTAAAGACAATGTTTCCAAAAATAGTAGTGTAAATTCAGTGGAGTGTTTAAATAATAAAAATATTAATACAAAAGAAGAAAGAAAGATTAAAGAAATAGAAAAATATCAACTAAGAAATTATTTCAATAATTGCAACTTTAAAACAGCAGCTGCTCTTTCTATTTTGTATTTAAATATTGATAAAGATACTAAGATTGAGGCAATAAATATCTTAAAACAAAATGAAATTGCCCTAATAAAAAAATTCAATATAAAAAAATCTTGTATGAAAGAAAAACAAGAAAAATTAAAAGAAATTCTATACAACACTAGGAAAAAATTAGAAGAAAACGGGTACAATCCCAAACAATTAGAAATAAATTTTCAAAAAGTATACGAAAATTACAAATATAAGCCCCATTTTATTATTGAAAATCATAAATATAGCGATTTAAATAATATAAAGCGTAAATTAGAAAAGTCGATTGAAAGAAAAAAAGAAAATTCTCAACAAAATTATCAAAATTTAAAGGAAAATATTTTCAATATCCTTATTGAACAACTAAAAAAAGAAACAAATATTGAAATTCTAAAGCCAATTATCAAAAAATATTTGAATAACCAAAAGAAAATAGAATACAATAAAGTATTTGGTACATATTATCTTGAATTATTGGAAATAATAAAAAATGAAAAAAATTCTTTAACCACAGAAGAATTTAACATAAAGGCTATATGAGGATTTAACATGGAAAGTGCAATGGAGCCTATTGAAACTATAAAAAAGGGCAAATGTAAAGTTGAATGTCAAAATAAAGAACGCTTTATTTTAATTGAAAAAGAAAATGGTAAAGCAATGTACCATACAAAAATAATGATGGATATTTATAAATTTGGAGTTTATGATAAAAAACATGAATTTAGACTATCATTAAGGGCCCTATTTAATGGGGAAAGAATTGTTGAAGAAACTCACTTATACCCAATTAAAGAAGGAGATAAGTTTATTGGTATTTTTTATGGCTACAGAAAACCAATAAAAAAGCCATTAATAAAGTATCAAATAAACGGAACTAGAAAAGCATATGCATTAGCAAGAGCATATTATATGGAATTTAGATTTAAAGCCGGAAGTGTTTTTTGCTATTTTAAGGGGCTATATCGTTTATTAGATAAAAAAAGAACAAATAATCACTACAACAAAGTTTTATTTAGTATGTTTACGGATTTAGAACAACAAGTATATAAATTTTATGGGAAGAAATACCCGGAACAAGGACCGTTAATAAAATGGATAATAAAAAACCTAAAATAATCACAATAGCGTCAATTAAGGGCGGTGTTGGCAAAAGCATGTTGTCAATTATATTTTCATATATTTTAAGCGAAATGAACAATAAAGTGTTGATTGTAGATTTAGATCCTCAAAATAGTTTAACCAGTTATTTTTTACAATATATCAGAAATATTGAATTGAATAATGTTTATTATCTCTTAAAAAGAGATCAAAACATTGCTTTTAATGAATATATAAATTCAATAAATAATAATATGTATATTATTCCGGCCCATCCAATTTTATGTAAATTTGAAAAAGGAGATATTCCTTATAAAGAGCTTATGTTAGAATATATATTTGATAAAAATTTACATTATTATAATTTTGATTATGTAGTAATTGATACTCCCCCTAGTTTAAGTTCTTTATTGTTTAATGCGTTAAACATTACACATAAAGTTATAATACCTATTCAAGCAGAAAGATGGTCTGTAGAGTCTTTGCCAATATTAATGAATGAAATAAAGGAAGTTGAAATAATAAGAAAGAAAAATATTGATGTGTTAATAATAGAAAATCAATTTATAAAAAATAGAAATACGTATAAAGATATTGAAAGTATTTTGCAGTCAGAATACAAAGATCTTATTAAAGGAAGAGTTCATTTTTATAATTCAATTAAGGTTTTTATAAATGAATTGAAAGAGCCTAATAATAAAGAAATTTATTATCAAGAAATAAAAAAAATATTAAACAATATGTTTTAAAAGTCTTCCGGAAGACTTTTAAAAATAAATCAGAAACTTAGGAGGATTAAGTGTCAAAGTTAAAAGTAAAAAAAATATTATTAAATAATAGAATTGAGGATGTTCAAGAATTTGAAAATGAGGAGCTTGAATATAAAAGCTATAAGGATCAACTTCGTAGAATTACTGTTGATGATGTTGAGAATAAAATTAAAACAATGAAAATCCTATATAAAATAAGAGAAAAAAAACTTTATTTGATTGATGGTTATAAAAAATTTGAAGACTTTTTGTCAGAATTTATAATATCTAGAAGTCAGGCTTTTTTATACCTTAAAATTTATAGAAAAGTATTAGAAGGGAGCATATCAATAAATGATATTAAAGAAAAAGGCTTAAAGGGTGTATATAGAAATATATTAAACGTAGAAATTAAAGAGGATAAGTCAAAGCAAAATCCAATAAAACCCCTAAGATTTCAACTTAAAAAACAGGAAAGTTATAATTTTTATAAAAAAAATGCCAAGTTTACTAGTTTTATGATGGACGAGATTTTTGAAAATCAAAAAGATTTGATTAATAAACTTTTAAAAAAATATAAAGAATTAAAAGGATAATAAAGGGGATTTTGTGAGTAATTTAGCCTACAATGCTCTTAAAATAGAAAATATAAGGTTAGAATTTTTAAATAAGGGGTTTAGTGAAGAGGCAATAGATTTTGTTTTACTTCAGAACGACAATTACAACTTTGAAGTTTTAAAGGAGAAAATGAATTCTTTAGAACAACAAATAATTAATGTAGAAAAGAATTTTCAAAAAGATATAGATAGTGTAAATACTAAAATAGATAGTGTAGAAAAAACTTTGCAAAAAGATATATCTAGTGTAAATACTAAAATAGATAGTGTAGAAAAAACTTTGCAAAAAGATATATCTAGTTTGAATCTTAAAATAGACGGTGTAGAAAAAACTTTGCAAAAAGATATATCTAGTCTAGACAATAAAATAGATATTTTAAAAAATGAACTTAACGCAAGCAATAGAACAATACAAGTAATTCTAATAATGGGAATAACGCTTGCTCCAATTATCTATTCTATATTTAATAAGTATTTTTTCAATTGAAAATGATTAAAATTTTATAAAGTAATAAGTTAGTATATAGCTTTAAAGTAGAACTTATTTGAATTTTTTAACAAGATAATTTAAATAGGTTCTTTTATTTTAACAAATACAAAATAATTTTAATTCTAAATTGAACTGAATTTAATTGTTTAGTGAGTTTATCTAAAATAAATTAAGCTAAGCCCGCGGCTTTATTAAGCTCTTTAACATGAGAATTTAATAAAGCTTTTATTTATTATAATAATTTCTGTAAAAAGCCTGACAAAAATATTTTTTGTTATACATATGTATATGTATAGCTAAAAAAATATATTGCTATCAAAAAAATCCAATTAAGTTGGGTTTAGCTAAGTTCTTTAACAAGAGAATTTAAATAAACCCAACTATTTTTTTGTAAAATTTTTTGTAAAAAAGTTGGCAAAAATAGTTTTTGATATATATTTATTTTTATATAACATAATAGGAGTAAAAAAATGACAAACATATCAAACAATAATAATCCACAAGAAAATATTCAAGGAGATCTCAAAATGATAAGTGTTAATCAACAAAGTTTTACTGGATGCGAAATATTTGAGGAAAAATCTTCTCCCATTAAAGAAAAAAGTAAATTAAGCAAGATAGGTAAGAAATTGCCAGGAATAAGTAGTCAAGAATGTTTTAGATTTAATCGCAATATTGATTTTAGTGTGCAAAGAAACAAGTTAGATAAATACGGTGCTAGTGAAGTAGGCAATATTCTTGTTGGAGGTGCTTGACTTAAAGACTTAATGATAAATAGAGTGCTTAAATATTTTAGAATGAGCCTACCTTTTGAAGAGAATTTGTATATGCTCAAGGGCAAAGAATTAGAGAATTTAGGATTTAGAGAATTTGTTAAAGCACATGGTGATAATATTGATATTTTATATAAAAATAAATATGCCAATGGAGTTGATAAGTATAATTATTTCAAAAAAATGGGCAGTTCAGAAACTTTAGTGGGCTCAATAATTGATGGCTGGTTTATCAATAATAATGGCGATTTAGAACTATTAGAGATTAAAAGTAGCGACTCTAATTATATGAGTAGTGCTATTGCTGAGTACAATAAAAATGGCAATTTTTTAAGCAGTAAATATTTTTTCAAATATTATGTACAAGCACAAATGCAGCTAGCATGCACTGGGCTTGAGTATTGTAATTTGTTCTTTTTAATAGATGCTGCACCAATTAACTGTAAGATTAAAAGAGATGAGGCCTTAATATCAAAAGTGTTTGAATTTGTTAATAAATGTGAATTAGAAATTATAAATTTAAAAAAAGATATTTATAGTAACTATAGAGAGGAATACTTAATGGCACATAATTTTAACGAGGATAC
The DNA here is from genome assembly GCF_001945665.1 of Borreliella mayonii. Lineage (NCBI taxonomy): Bacteria > Pseudomonadati > Spirochaetota > Spirochaetia > Spirochaetales > Borreliaceae > Borreliella > Borreliella mayonii. The sequence continues at coordinate 23,835 of NZ_CP015785.1, forward strand.
GTTTATAAAACTTGTTGAAGATTTAGTAGAAAGGAGTGATTTTTATAGTTCTGGAGTTGAGTTTGATTGGGCAAGAGAATTTATAGAATATGTTGATTGTGCAGATCTTGAAATTAAGGATAATCAATCTGCTGAAAATCTTGCGTATGATTTAATGGAGATTGATAGTCTACAAAAAGAATTAAATAGAATCCAAAACGAAAATAAAAAAAGAGAAAAGCCCATTAAAGATAGGTTGAAGATGCTAATTTACAATATTACAAATACATATCCACTAATTGAGCAGTTAAATTATAAATTTGGAGAGTTTGTGTTTACTCTTGACCCTAAGAAAAGGGCAATATCAGATAGATTGAAGGGACTACTACCAACAAGTGGTACAGTATTTTTCCCTAGCAATATAGCATTTGCAAATAATGTTAGTGTCCCCATGTGAATGGGTGCACTAAAAAATTAAAAAAATAAATTTAATATAGGAGGATTAATTAATGCTTATTAATAAAATAAAACAAGATAATAGAACTTTAAGACCGGAGATACAAAAATGGGGTTGTTACTTTTTGTGTCTACATTACTATACAAGTCTATTTAAGCAACGTGAATTTAATGCGTATGAGATAAATGCAGCGTATTATAGATTTATAGGACTTGGATACATTAAGAGTAATTGTTTTATTATAAATCCATGTATGATACTTAATTATTACGGAATTAGAAGTAGCGTGAGATATGAATCTTTAAATTATTTAGGTGCAGCCAATGAATTTGAAATAAGTGAAGTTAAAATCGATAAGGTTAATGGATATCACTTTATAGCAACAAAGAATAAAGAAATATTATATGATTCACTTGACTTAAAGCCACGTGGGAAAATATTTAAAGTAACTTCAAAACGTATATTTAAACTGAAATAGTTTTACTAAAGTTTAAGGCACTTTTTAGCACATTCATAAGCTTGAATTTTATTAGCAGAAGATAGGCCGTAGATATTATCAATTTCATTGGTTGAAGAATATTTCATAAGTTCTTTAATTTGAAAAGAATTGTAGCCGTTAGATTTCAAATTTGAAATAAATAAATTTCGACATAGATGGAGAGATTTATTTACACGAAACCCCGATTTTTTAAGAAGATTTTTAAATTTATTAGAAATATGGATAATGCTAATTTGGTTGTCTTTAAACTTATGTTTGGATTTTTGAAAAAAATAAGTACGTCTTGTATCAAGATTTTTCTCATTAAAATGATTTTTATGTGCTGTTTGGATAGCCTCGAACTCTTCTGGGTTGATAACAATTTCTCTAATACAAGTTACATTTCTTTTTTTTGCCACATTTACTTTTATGTTGTATAAAGTTTTTCCATTTTTGCTTAAAAAAGTTGAAATATCTTGCATTTTTACTTTTTGCAGTTCGGCACCCCTGCAGCCACTTATTGCGAGTAAATGTAAAAACCAACCAGATATTGGATCAGCTTGTTTAAGAGTTTTGATGCATTTTTCAATTAGTTTGCCAATTTTTGGGGTCAAATAAAATTTAGGAGTTGGCTTTGAAGTTTCTTTTTTACTTTTAGAATAATTTTTTAGTGAATTTTTAAGAATTTTGTTTTCATTTATTAGTTTTTGATGATCTTGTAATAATTTGAGCATAAAATCGATGTTGAAATTATTTAAATTAAGATAATTATTTATGTCCATAAAATCCTCTCCTTATAAGTGTTACTTTTAAATTAAGTAAAAGCAATAAAAATAGATGAAAAATGTAATTTATATTTTACCAAAAACAAAAAAATTTAGTCAAATTGTGTGGCTTCTCATTGCATGCAAAATTTGGATTGTAGAGTGGTTGTAATAAACAGAAGAGGCAATTTTTAAGGGGTGGACTTAAGAAAGATATAATACTTTAAGTGATATATAGCAAAGACTTTGAAATTTAATTTGTATGTGTTTTGTAGTCTTTTGTAATGAGTAGTGCATTTGCAATGGAGAGATTTTGGGGAGTTGGTTAAAATTACATTTGCGTTTTGTTAATATGTAACAGCTGAATGTAACAAAATTATATATTTAAATCTTTGAAATATTGCAATTATTTGGCGCTGTGGTATGATTAGAACTTATGGAGTAAATTATGGATAAAAAAATAAAAATATTTATTATTTGTGCAGTTTTTGCGATGATAAGTTCTTGTAAAAATCATACTTTATCTTTATATGATGAGCAAAATAGTGGTGAGCCAAAAGTTAAAAAAATAGAATTCTCTAAATTTACTGTAAAAATTAAAAATAAAGATAATAATAGTAACTGGACAGATCTAGGAACTTTAGTTGTGGAAAAAGTAGAAGATGGTATTGAAACGGGTTTAAACAATGATAATCAAGGAGGAGGGCACACTTCTACATTCTTTTCATTAGAAGAGAAAGAAATTAATAACTTTATAAAAGCAATGACTGAAGATGGATCATTTAAAACTAGTTTATATTATGGATATAATGACGAAGAAAGTGATGAAAATGTCATTAAAAATAAAGAGATAAAAACAAAGATAGAAAAAATTAATGATACTAAATATATTACATTTTTAGGAGATAAAATTAAGAATTCAGAAAATAAAATTGCTGAATATGCAATACCACTAGAAGAGCTTAAGAAAAATTTAAAATAGAAGTTAGAAAGATAGGGGATAGCGTATATGAATAAAAAAACATTGATTATTTGTGCAGTTTTTGCGCTGATAATTTCTTGCAAGAATTTTGCAATTAAAGATTTAGAACAAAAAACAAAAGGGCAAATTAATGGATTTGTAGATAAGATTTTAGATCCAACGAAGGATAAAATTACTTCAAATGGTACAAAAGTAGATGAATTAGCAAAAAAATTACAAGAAGAAGATGAAGATAATGAATTAATGCAGGGCGATGATCCTAATAATGGCGTAATAAATCCTCCACCAGTATTGCCGGCAAGTAGTCAAGACAATGCACCGGGATTAAAAGCAGAACAACAAAGTGGGGGTCAACAAGAAGAACAAGCTAAAGTAAGAAAGGAAGATAAGGGGAAAGGAGAAAAAGCAGAAGATAGAAAAGAAAAACAAGAGGATAAAGAAGGAAGTGATAAAGAAAAAGAAGAAGTAGAAGAACAAAACAAAGGGAAAAAACAAGAAGCAAAAAAAGAAGCTAAAGAAAAACAAGAAAGAGAAGAACTACAAAAACGACAACAAGAAGAGCAACAAAGAAAAGCCAAAGAAGAAGCAGAAAAAGAAGCTAAAGCAGAACAAGAAAGAGAAGAAAAACAAAAACAAGAAGAAGAAAAGAAAGTTAAAGACAAACTCAAAAATCTTGTAGATAAAATAGCTAAGATTAATGGAGATATTGATGGTATAAAAGGGAAAACAAGTGTGGGAGCAAAAGAAGTTAGAGATAAAATTACAGGACCCATATATGATGATTTTACTGATGGTAGTAGCTCTATACGTACAATTTGGGAGGATCTGGAAGATGAGGAAGATTTTGGATTAGGAAAGTTGTTAAAAGAATTGAGTGATACTAGACATAATTTAAGAACCAAATTAAATGAGGGTAATAAAGCATATATTGTTCTAGAAAAGGAGCCTAATTTAAAAGAAAATGTAAATGTTAGTGATATTCAATCAGATTTAGAAAAATTAAAATCAGGATTAGAAGAAGTTAAAAAATATCTTGAAAATGAAGATAATTTTGAAGAAATTAAAGGATATATTGAGGATAGTAATTCATATTGATAAAGAACTTTAAATGTAACTAAATTTTATATACACAAAATAGCAGCTGGTTAGAAATCTTTGCTAGTTGTTATTTTTTTGTAGATTTCATTTTTATGAATATAGAAATGTTTTCTATCAAAACTTTCATTTAAAAAATGCCAAAAACTATTGCTCAAAATATTATTTATTTATATACTCTCTAGAGTTATGATGAATATAAATGAGATTTCAGATTTTTATGATTGCTTGAGTCCAGGCACAAAAAAGGAAATAAGCAAACTTTATGGAGTTAAACAATTAACTCTGAAACAAAAAAAGGATTTTTATAGAGGTTTTGTATCAATACAAGAATACAAAAGAAAAACTGGAAAAAGTATTGATGAAATCGTAGATTATATTATAGATCCTGCAAAAAATTTTATTAAAGACGTTCTGAAAGATAAGCATATAATAGAAAAGTATAAAAATTTCCAAAATATGAAGTTTGATTGTAGCTACAAGAAAGGAATGCTAGAAAAATGTTTGGAAAAGATGGGTGAGAAGTATTCTACCCGGTTTTTGAGTATTGTTTCTAATATTATGGATGAGATTGGCAATAAAGATCCAGAACGAGAATCAATAAATGTGGTTCTCGACTTTGTAGAGATATTATTTATAATCATGCACTATTATGATAAGGGAATTTGCACAAGGAAGTATCTTCTAAAAACAATAAAAGATTTTTCCAAATTAGTATAATCAGGTTATTCCAAAATTCAATAAACTAGGTAATTGCTATTTCTAAATTAATAAAAGACAATAAATATCAAATATCTATCAATAAACATCAAAAATATAATAGTTTATGTTAACAATTAACAAATTGATTTACTATTTAGAGTAACAATTTGTTAATTTAGTTATTTTAGGAGAAATTGTTTTGAAAAGAGCTAAAAGGTCTTTTGATGATTATGCTGCGTATTTTAGTGAGGGCTCATTAAGTGATGTAGAAATAGCGAAGAAATTAGGAGTTTCTAAAGTAAATGTGTGGAGAATGAGACAAAAGTGGGAAAGTGGGGAAAGTGTTGTTAACCAGGACTCTAGAGTAACAATTAGTGAAGATACTTTTGAACACCTTTTGTCGCAAACCTTTAGATCAGAAGTTAACGCTAGGAAAGTTAGAAGCGAATTGGATTTAGAGCGGGCTAATTTAGAATTAGGATTTATAAATGCATTTAAGCAATATTCTAGTGTTGAGCTTGTTAGTATGCATACTAAAATAGAAAATTTAAGAGCCGAAATTGATGCTTTAAATAAAGCAAGTAATAAAAAAAACAAGCAAGTTGTTAATGGAGAAATTAATTCTTTAAAAAGCGAGCTTGATGAATATATAAAGGAGTGCTCAATAAGAGAAATGGAGCTTTACTATGAATGTATGAAAAAACTTGCAACTGCTAATGAGGCTGAAAGCAAAAGCAACTACAAAAATAGTAAAGGGCACAAGTGAACTTATATCAAACAAAACTTTTTACAACACTACAAAAGGAATACAAAAATAAATATGGAGTTGATATATCACAATTTGTAAAGCTAACAAATTCTTCAATTAATTTTGATAAGTTTGAAGAAGAACAGTTAACTTTAAAACAAAAAAATGTGATAAAAAGCATTAAAAAGAATAATGAAAAAAAGATTATACTCAGCGGCGGCATAGCTAGCGGCAAAACGTATCTTGCATGTTATCTTTTTCTAAAAAGTTTAATTAAAAATAAAAAGTTATATTCTAGCGATACGAATAATTTTATTATTGGGAATTCACAACGCTCAGTTGAAGTTAATGTTTTGGGACAATTTGAAAAGCTATGTAAACTTCTTAAAATTCCTTATATTCCAAGACATACAAATAATTCATATATTCTTATTGATTCACTGAGAATTAATCTATATGGAGGAGATAAGGCAAGTGATTTTGAAAGATTTAGGGGAAGTAATTCGGCACTTATTTTTGTTAATGAGGCTACAACTTTACACAAGCAAACTTTAGAGGAGGTCTTAAAAAGACTAAGATGCGGGCAAGAAACTATTATTTTTGATACTAATCCCGATCATCCAGAACACTATTTTAAAACCGATTATATTGATAATATAGCGACATTTAAGACATATAATTTTACAACTTATGATAATGTGCTACTTAGTAAAGGATTTGTCGAAACACAAGAAAAGCTATATAAAGATATACCATCATATAAAGCAAGAGTTTTGCTAGGTGAGTGGATAGCAAGCACTGATTCAATTTTTACACAAATAAATATTACTAATGATTATGTATTTACTAGCCCGATAGCATATTTAGACCCAGCATTTAGTGTTGGAGGGGATAACACTGCATTATGTGTTATGGAGCGAGTTGATGATAAGTATTATGCTTTTGTATTTCAAGACCAACGACCAGCCAATGATCCTTATATTATGAATATGGTAAAGACCGTTATAGAAAATTTCAATGTGCATACACTGTATTTAGAGGATAGAGATAATACAAAAGGTGCTGGTGGATTGACCCGTGAATACATCTTGCTAAGAAATAATATGAGTCAATATTTTAGAATTGTTCCAGTTAAGCCAAAGTCTAATAAATTTAGCAGAATAACAACGTTAATTACGCCGTTTACTTATAAGAAACTTTACATTACAAAGTACAGTAGTTCTTCTGTATTTAATGATATTTATTCGTATAAGGGGGATAACAAAACCCATGATGATGCTCTTGATGCAATGTCTGCAGCATATTTGATGTTGTCTTTAGGATATAGAGAGCGAAGTGTTCACTTTGGCAATCAAAGATTTTTGTAA